>JAITAC010000067.1 GCA_031284345.1 Holosporaceae bacterium
GGGGATTGCCAGCCATCTCATACAATGCTTTATCGAATAAATCAAGATATACGTTATTTGTTATTCCTCTTGTGTCAAATAATTTATCTTTGCTTTCCTGGACAATGAACTGTGCAATATCATAAGGCATATAGTATGTGTACTTTATGGTAGAATTAAGTTTTTCTATAGAATTAAGTTTTTCTTCGGTCTCTAAATCTTTTTGCAAAGAGTAGGCTTATTCCATATATGTTATCAACCTGCCAATTAAATCGCGATCTTTATGCAAATTAAAGTTATTGGCCAAATAACATCCTTTTACGTATGCTGCTAATTCATGTCCAGAAATTCTATATATGGTATTCATACCAATTTCTTCTGCAAAGTTTTTCAGAAGATGATCTCTGCACAATAAAGACGTCTCCACTCTACCGGAAGGTGTATAACTATACCAATGATTCTCTTCAAAAAATGTTGCTAGTGACACAGTATTTGCTCCGGTATTTTGCATTCCGGCATTTGGCACTCCGGCATATGGTACTCCGGCATATGGCACTCCGGCATATGCGGTATTTGGCATTCCGCCGTATGGCGTTCCGGTATTTGGCATTCCGCCGTATGGTAGTCCGGTATTTGGCACCACGCCGTATGGCAGTCCGGCATTTGGTACTCCGCCGTATGGCGTTCTGGCATTTGGCGCTCCGGGAGCTCCATTGTATGACGCTTCACTCATTTCAAAAAAAACCACTGTCGCAAGCAAGCAACAAACTACCAGTGATTGGGAAGCTTGTGATATTATTCTTTTTTTCATCATTTTTCTCCGATTAAAAACTAAAATTTAGGATCTTATTTTACGAAAAACAATATACTCTTAGCTCAAATATGTTGCATTCGTTCCAGCTATAAATCAGCCCTCACGGCATTATTTCCGAGAGATATACAGTATTTTTTTCGAAATATATCCAACCATAAGCGAGGCCAGATGCCACCAATAAACTGCTTTTTTTTGCAATGGACAGTTACGATAAACATTTACCTCATGTATTGATACTATCATATTTTCAAAGCGAAGTCAAATATTTTTGTAAAATATTTTATTTCCTGCGGATCCTAATATATATTGATTTTGAGATCTGTTTTTTATTTTAATGGACCTCCAATGACGCATTTGGCAAAAATTATCGCATATCATAGCATCAAAAATACCAAAAAATTTTGTTAATTTGCGAAATTCCTACGATGATCATCAATCCCCGAAAAAAGCATACAAAATTTATTAATATATTTTTTCGTTTTTTTGTTGTTTTTTTCATAAACATTGATATATTATAGAAAAAAAGTTAGGTGCTTTTTGTTTATTTTAGATTAGGAGAGTGATATGAAAAAATTATATCTTATGGCGTCATTGGTGGGAGTGCTCATTTGTAGTGGCGCTGGAGCTACTGACGCCGCTATTGATGACGCAGCGTCATGCGAAAGCTCGTGCGTATGCGCAAACGGCGGTCTCGGCGGATTCTATGGAGCTATCGGTATCGGTGGAAATTTTTCCAAAAGCGAACTGAGCACCAGCCGCCAGTCCTACCAAAATAAAGAATTTCTACCTGCTCCAGGAGATCTTTGGAATGATGCTGCGGCGGGGGCTCCAGCAGATGATGCAGATGCTGTAGCTAGTGCGGCCGACGCTGCTGCATTAGCTACTGCTTTTAAGGAGGATCTCGAAGGATGCGGTTTTACCAACGTCAGCACGACTGCAGCTGAAGATACTACTCTGGGTTTTGGAGTATCAAATATTAGTTTTCTAGGAAACAAAAACGAAAAAATGGCTGATTTGGACAAGAACTCGTTTGTCGGTGTGATAGCGCTTGGCTATGGTAACTTCTTCAACAACAACGTCTACTTGGGCGCAGAGTGCCTGTTGGATTTCGGCAAAAAAAGCGAAAAAGACAAGGTACTCCATAGTGATTATGTAGATAATACTGGTGAAGAGACATGGAGCACTCTGGAGCACTCGGGAGTAACTCCTGTGGTATCCGTCAGATGCGGCTACTACATGGATGCAATAAAAGCTATGCCGTATTTGAAGTTCGGTTTCGCATTTATAAATGTTAAAGCGGCCAATAAGTATAGTAGCGTAAAATTGTCCAAAGCCGTTCCGGAACTCACTCTGGGCATTGAAAAAGCTTTGCCAAAGCGTGCGTCCTTAAGATTTGAGATTGGATATAAATTCAAGAGCAAAACCAGTGGACAAATTAAGAGCGATTGTAGGATGGCCAACCGCTATTTTCCAGACTACGATGGAGATGGTGACCCTTTTGACACCTTTAAAAGTTCTGATGTGCAATTGGAAAACAAAGGGTTTGTTGTTCGTTTAATAACGGCGTTCCACATCTAGTGACATCGTCGTCCCGAGATGGCGTACAAAGCCAGTCCCGGATCCCGGAAAGGCGTACATCCGCAATGGTGTCCGCCTTTTTTGGGGTGTTTTTTGGCTCTTAAATATGGAACTCTAGGCGCCCAGCCTACCTAGCTCCAGCGAAGGTGATATACCTCCTGCTGCCCAAAGCTTTTGGCCAGCGAAATCATGCCGACGTACTCGGTGGAATAGCGTTCATAGTATTTCAGTCCCTTTTGATTATATTCATTTTGCTCATCGTTGGTCTCTCCGTGCAGAAGCGCCACAAATTGCTGGGTGGCGTAAACCTGTCCCACCGTGGTAACCGGCTCCAGACGCGCCGCTCGGTTAATATGACCACCGTAGAAGTTCATTTTCTTTATGAAAGGATCTTCGGCAATAAATACCGGACCAGAATGCAGTGATATGCGCGCCCGAATGGGAAACGGAAATTCCGGGTACTTTCTTCCGAGATTTTCTATAATATCACAGTAGCGCAGTCCGAAATCGGCGATTTTGATGGCGCTGTCCGCTACGGCAAAAATAGCGTCTCCCCAGGTGTTTAGGGACTCCAAAGTGACTCCAATTTTGTCCATGGCCGCCTGAAGCTTCCCAAGAAAATCTAAAAACGACGGAATATGTTCGTCCTGCAGCTTGCTGTAGCCGGATAAATCCGAGAACATCATGGATTTTATAACACGATCCGGAGATTTCGCTATAAACGGATCAAAAGAAAGAGTCCCCTTTTGAATTTTGATGAGAGCAGGCTCGATTTTTTCGGACACGCTCCCTCCGGAGATTTCATCCAAATCAATGAGATGCAGGGTGCTGATATTGGACCATCTGTCTATGAAATCAGCAGGACCTCCCGGCATGGAATCCGTTCTGGAGTGCCAAACGGCCATTAAATGCGGCTCCGTAGTGAGAAATTTGCCCCTCATGACGGCGCTTCCCTGCATGACGTGGTTGGAAAAACGATAGAGCATGTCGTGACCCAAATACCGATCTTCGCAGGCAAAACTCACGGAATGAGCGTTCTGAAGTGCCTTCTCAAACCTTTTTTCCCAGCGAGGTCCTGCGTGTCTGACGTTATTTTCCACAAAGTCGGAAATCGCAAACGGCAAAATAATATTGACCTCTCCGCCAATGCTCTGGAGCGCCTCTATGAAAATTAAATCCGCACCGCAGGACGCTGAGCTATAGCCTATTTTGGCGTTTATACTCTTGAGTTTATCCACAATAATTCTCTTGACGTCCGCTTCGATTTCCTGCGGAAACAACGAAATCTGAAAACTCGGATGATCTATGGAGTGTCCCGTAAACACCACGATCGTAGGCGGCGTCAGTATCTCCAGAGCTTGGTTGGGGACCTTAAAACCCGCCTCCCGAAGAAAATACAATTGCTGTCTGGCCGCCACAATGGAGATATAATTTTCGTTCTCGCTCTGCTTCATGGCTTCTTGATATAATTTACAGGCGTCGTCCTCCCGCCCCAAAAGCAATTGCGCCTCCGCAAGATTGATCAATTCCTGAAACGACGCTTCAAGACCAAACGGAGGCAATAGCCGAAGAACACTGGCCGATAATTTCTTCGCTTGATCATCATCTCCGGTCAGCCACGATAACCAAGCGGCGTTTATGCCGGTGCTGGTCTTCTGGTCTCTTTGGAATGAAGCGAAATACAACTCCCTTGATATTTCAAGATCTCGGCAGTGATGCGAATATTTCCAGGATTCCCGGAAAATATGCCCGAGACCGGCAATGGTCGCCGGAAGTCCGCTTTGGAGAAACCTGCTATTTCTCAGATCTTCGACGGTCATCATCATTTTCCCGCTGGCTTCGTCCAGTTTTGGCGCAACGCCGAGAATCGGATAGATGAGCTTGCGAGACTCCTCTACGGCCCCGGTCTTTAGCAGCACTAGCGCATAAGCCTGCGCAAGATTCTCATTGTTCGGATTTTTACTGAAGGCTTTTTTGGCTATGGCATGCGCTTTGAACATGTGTCCCGTGGCAATCAGTGTCATTATATGGTCTTCGATTTTTATGCCCGAAGCGTCTGTCACATTGTCGTCGTCATCGTCGTCGTCGTCATCCTCTTCTTCAACAGGTTGAGCAACAATAGCAGCTTCCGGAGTAGATCCCGCAGCAGCTTCCGCCGTAGATCCCGCAGCGGCTTCCGGAGTAGATCCCGCAGCGGCTTCCGCCGTAGATCCCGCAGCGGCTTCCGCCGTAGATCCCGCAGCAGCTTCCGCCGTAGATCCCGCAGCGGCTTCCGGAGTAGCTTCCACAGACGGCGCCACAATATTATCATCTGGGCTATTCGTTTCAGTGGTTTTATCGGTATCATTTGGAGAATCGTTATCTTTATTTGCATTATCTGTTGTGTCGTTATCAGACATTGTTGCCCCTCCCATAAAATTCGTTTGCGTATAGATTTCTTCCATAATAATCAAAAAAAATTAAAAAATAGTAAAAAATATAAATTTAAAATAATTTTTAACTACATTGGATGTAATATAAATCTAAGCAAAAGGTCAGTAAAAATGTCAGATCCAGCAGTTGAAATATTTTACGTTCAAAAACCAGCAAAAGTTCTGGTGATAGACGGTCTCGAAAGCACAAGAGCTCTCCTGAAAAGACGACTCTCCATATACGGATACGAAGTGGTCACCGCCGAAGACGAAACCCGCGCCTACGTCGTGCTTAAAAAAGTCTCCGTCGATGTTATTTTTCTCAATATGTTCATCAATGAGAAAAGTACCCTCGGTCTTCTAAAACAACTAAAAGAAAACGACGACTATAAAAAAATTCCCATCATAATGATATCCAGCGATAGCGATCTCGACCTCATAGTCCGCTGCATCGAGGCCGGAGCCGACGACTACATGGTCAGACCACTAAACCAAACGCTCATGCGCGCTCGATTGGCTAACTGCGTCGCCCGTAAAGAAGCCTACGATAAAGAAATCGCCTATCTCGCCCAAATCGAACGAGGACAAAAACAAATAGCAGCTCAGGAAAAAATGGCCTCCATCGGCGTGCTCGTAAGCTCCATATCACAGGAACTGAAAAATCCTCTGCATTTTGTCATTAATTTCGCCGAAGTAAGCGCCGAAACATGCAGCGAAATCGATGAAAAAGTAGAGGCCGATAAAGGAAGAATTGAACCAATTATCTACGAGTATCTATCAAAAAATCTTAAAAAGTTCCAATCAAATGTGCAAAAAATAACCGAGTACGGCCGTAACGCAGATAAAATTCTGAGATTTATGTTGACGCAGTCCAGCGTTTCCGACGGAAAAAAGCATCCGGCTATTATCAACAAGATCATTACCCAGACCATCAGCATGCTGTTGGCCTCCTATAAAATCAACGGTATTACCAATCCCCCGCGAATTATCACCCAATTCGACAATACGGTCCCCCTGATCCCGGTGTCCACTCAGGCTGTCAGTAAAATGATCTACAATATACTGGACAACGCCATGTATTCGGTAATTCACAAATTCGAAGATATCTCCCAAGCTCGCATAAGCATAGAAACCATCAACACCGAATCAACAGTGGAAATAAAAATACGAGATAACGGATCCGGCATAAGCCAAGAAGTAAAATCCAAGATCTTTGACCCATTTTTTACGACTAAACCCGCCGGAACCGGTCCCGGACTAGGATTGTCAACCTCCATCGAAGTGGCCGCCGACCACAGCGGAACAATTGTCGTCGATTCTATAGAAGGAGAATTCGCAGAATTCGTGATATCACTAGAAAAAAAACTCCCTGATTAAAACAATCGAGGATTTAGGTTGCAAATTCTCATTCAATTTGTTAATTCTGTGTTTTAATGCTAGCATTGTTAGCAAATATAGTGAATAATTAAGGAATACTACATGGAATGCGCTTTGTTTGTTCATTATGGCAATATAATAAAGAATTTTATCGGCAATGAATACTCCGATTTAGTCGCGGTTGATCCTCCGAAAGATGCATCTTTTGGAGATTTTTCAACGAACATCGCCATGCTCCTGGCAAAAAAAATCGGCAAGCCTCCATTGGTCATTGCCAACGAACTCTGCCGCCATCTGGAATTGCATGAAGATTTCGCGGACATCGTTGTAAAATCTCCAGGATTCGTCAACTGGCGCATCCCAAACAGAGTCATTACCAGACATTGCCGCCACATGATCGCCAAAGATTTCGGCAAAATCGACGTTGGAGCAGGACAGCACGTAAACATCGAGTATGTGTCAGCAAATCCGACGGGCCCTCTGCATGCGGGACACGCCCGCGGCGCCGTCTCCGGCGATGTTCTGGCTAATTTGCTGGCGTTCATGGGATACAACGTCACCAAGGAATACTATGTAAATGACGCCGGAAAACAGGTGGAGATTTTGGCCAAATCACTGCGCCATAGATACCTGGAGCTGTTTCAAAAGGCAGACGCTGAACTGCCGGACTGGGCCTACCCGGGAGAATATTTGCTGGATACGGCCGAAAAATTGAAAAAAAATTTTGGCGATGCTTTTTTAGATAAAAACGAAGCGGAATGGCTGCCGTTTTTTAAAAAATTCGCAGTTGCAGACATGATGGACGGTATAGAAGCCGATCTCGAGGAACTGGGCATTCGGCACGACGTCTTTTCATCTGAATTGAAATACATCAATGGCGGCGCCATAGAAAATGCCATAGACCTTCTGCGATCCAAAGGATTGATCTATACCGGAATTCTGGACGTCCCCAAAGGCAAAGAACCCGACGACTGGGAAGCACGAGAGCAGCTGCTGTTCAGGTCCACGGCGTTCGGAGACGACGTCGATCGCCCATTGCAGAAGTCCGACGGATCCTGGACTTACTTCGCCTCGGATATCGCCTATCATCTGGATAAAATTAACCGAGGATTCGATACCATGATCAATTTCTGGGGCGCAGATCACGGCGGTTACATAAAACGTATGCAGTCCGCTGTTTCCGCTCTCTCCGATGATCGCAAGAAACTGGACGTGAAAATCGTACAACTGGTGCGCTTCATGCAGAACGGTCAGGAATTTAAAATGTCTAAACGAGCCGGAACATTCGTTACAGTTCGAGACATCATGAAAAAAGTAGGAAAAGACGTCGTTAGATTCATTATGCTCACTCGCCGCGATGACGCCCCTCTGGATTTCGACTTCCAAAAAGTCGTGGAACAAAGCCGCGATAATCCAGTGTTTTATGTGCAATACGCCTACGCCCGAACTCACTCGGTAATGAAACAATTCTTCCACACTTTCAATTGCTCTCTTCCAAATATTGACAACGTAAATCTTGACTTGCTAAATGCAGAAGCAGAACTTCAAATGTTAAAAACTCTCGCCGATTGGCCCCGTCAACTGGTAATGGCCGCTAAAAACCGAGAACCTCACCGTCTGGCCTTTTACCTGGCCGAACTAGCGTCCAAGTTTCATTTCCTCTGGAATCAAGGAAAAGATAATGCTATGCTCAGATTTATATTGGCAGATGACTTCGAAAAAACTGCCGCAAAAATGATACTGATTATGCTAATTCAGAATGTAATAGAGTCAGCCTTTAAAATAATCGGAATAACTCCACTACGGGAGCTACGCTAATGTGCCCTTTTCTGAATGAAGAAAATAACTTAGACGAATATGATAACTACTCCCCAAATAATAACGATCCCAAGCTGTCTCTGGAAAATATTGAACAATCACCCAGCTCCTACCTACTGCAAGACGATAAAAAATTCTTCATCATAGGAGGAGTCGCTTCAGTAGCAGCGTTTGCCGCCGTCGCCTATTTCATGTATTCAAACTCCAAACCCGTTGACCTAGACGAATTGCCTGTCATTCACGCCAACACAACCCCTCTAAAAGTAAAACCTTCTCAGGAAGATCACGTCGGTCATCAAGATAAAATCGTCTACGATAACATATCCGGAGAAAAAACCGCCGCCGTAGCCGTAAAAACAATCCCTCCACCGGAAGAAGTGCTGTCAATTAATGAAATAGATTCAGAAGTCTCTTTGTCCGATGAAGAAAAGAAAAATATCATAAAAGCCTTCGATGACCTGGTTCCAGAAAAAGAATATAAAATAAATTACGTGAAAAGCGAATCAAAAAAAAATCCTTCCCAAAACGCTGCCCCTCTAAAAAATAATGCGCAAATGTCAAATACTAAGCACCGCACCGAGTCAAATGGATTAATGATAGAAGAAAACGCCTCTGAAATACAGCAATCTCGTAGCGAAATCATACCCGCCGACGTCCGAAATAATGCCTCCACCAAAAAAAATATCGGCGACTACATTAACAATAAAAATACCACCTACGATCCCCCCATCAGAAGAATAAAAGAAAATTCCGACAATAAAGACTCTAAAAAAAATAAAAAATCCAAATTAAAAAATTTAGTAAATGAACTGGAAGAAAACTCAGCTGCCTCAAATGGTATTATGGTGCAAATAGCATCGCTGCCTTCAAAAATAGCGGCAGAAACAGAATATAAAAGACTGCTGCCCAAAAATAAAGTGCTCCGCGGCCTACGCAAAAACGTCGTTAGGGTTGATCTGGGACGAAATAAAGGCCTTCGCTATCGTGTATTGGTCGGTCCATTCAAAAATCAGGCCCAGGCGAACAAAATTATACACGAAATGAAACAAACCGGCGTTAACGCCTACATCTCCAGATAACCATGAAATCCATAGAGTTAAATAATGAAACACATCGCCAGATTCTATGCCGCTCATAAATTATCCGCCAAAACAGAAGTGCCTCTGGACAATCGGCAAATGCACCATGCCATCCACGTGCTCCGATTAAAAAAAAACGACGACGTCATCCTGTTCAATGAGCATTCCGGAGAATGGCATTGCCAAATAATCGATGAAAAAAAAACAATAGTAAAATGTATAACCATTCTTCGGAACGCAACAATAGAAAACGGTCCAATATTGGCCATCTCCCTGATAAATCCAGTAAAAATGTCGCTGCTGCTGGAAAAAACAACGGAATTGGGAGTGACCAAAATAATTCCGGTGATTTCTCAGTATACCCAATGCAAAAATTTCAACACCCAAAAAGCCGAAAATATCGTGATGGGAGCGTCGGAGCAATCTCGTCGCATGACCATACCTCAAATATACACCCCAGTGGATTTGCAAAAATTTTTGAATACCTATCAGTTCGATTTCCCCCTGCTGGTGGGTGATGAAACCATGACAGGCGTACCCCTAAAGGATGCAATTTCTTCTGAAGTTGCCTTTCTCGTTGGGCCAGAAGGTGGATTTTCTCCGGCAGAATTAAAAATAATGGAGAAATATAATTTTGTAAAAAAAATAACCATCGGAAAAAATATTTTGCGAAGCGAGACCGCCGCCATAGCTGCCATAGCTGTCTGGAACGTGCTTGAAAAATAGGACGTTGATATGCGAAATAAAATGCAGTAGTTCATACCGTCTCATATCTTTTTGAACTTGGGCAGAACTTTGAACTTAAACAAACTTATACATTTTTTTATTAAGGACTTGACTTAATATTCGCAATCTCTAATTATAATGCATAATTCAATTTTGTGAATGTATGTTTCGAAGTGTGGAGGGATGGCCGAGAGGCTGAAGGCAGCGGTTTGCTAAACCGCCATACGGTTGAAAAGCCGTATCGAGGGTTCGAATCCCTCTTCCTCCGCCACCAGGCCTGAGGTCTGGACCCGCTTATCCAGAACTATTTCAATGGAGAATAAGTCTCAGAATCAAAGCCTGCCGCAATCCTTAGGATGATGAGTAACGGCGCTTACCATTCGTCATTCTTATATGTTTAGAAGGTAATAAGAAGTTGCTAAACTTATTACAGAATATAGTAGGGTGAACACGTCGTCATCCGAATGCTTTAGAGCATGTCGCCAAGATTCCTGTCCCCTACCTTTTGCTTTGAGATAAGGCTGAACGCGACCGTAGAACCTCATTTCCGAGTGACCTCGCATTTATAAGGATAGCCCTCTCATAATTTATTCTAGCCTAAGTAGATCAAATGTTAATCAAACAAAAGAAGACCAGATTACATTTCCATAAAACTTACAAAGCCTGCACTGAAACAATTGCACAATATTGCAAAAACGAGAATCCAGAGAAATATTTCATGAATTATGAAATTTCTATCGATGGTGAACTATCAACTGGATCCTTGCTCACGTCGTTTGCAAAGATGACGAGTGATGCTGCGTTCATTAACAAAAAATTTACGTTTTTTTGGTATCATGGTATCTGGTGGAAAAGGTGCTCGCGCACAGCTTGAAAAGTCTGAATCTGTAAAATAAACCGCAGCATCAATGGAGTCCAGAATCTGTTGGGTGGCAAGAATCCGCATCGGAAAATTTCCGAAATTCGAAGGGTTCTGATGCCGTAAAGTATTTTTTCTCTTCCGCATTTGCCGGAGTTCTCTAAAAGTTCAAATTATTGATTGCAATCTGACAGCGTTGCTTTAAAATTCCTCTAGGAAGCGAGAATGGTTTTCGCACATCATGAGCCCTAGCATAATGCAACGGCCTTTTCATGGCTTTCCTGTACGGCTAACTTGGAGGATTATATGGACGAAGAAAAACGTAATATGCTTGTGTTTTTCGTAATTTCAATACTGATATTGTTTGGTTATTCTTATTTTTTTGAGAAACCGGTTCCGTCTCCGACGCTTCCGCCCGCGGTGGAGAGCACGTCGATGATCGATAATTCTAGAACAGACGCGTTGTCACCAAAGCAATCGGAGGTCGTGAAAAAAATTGTGGTAAACGACAACACACCGGTACGTAAAATAGCAATTGATACCAAAAGCATAAGCGGCGTCATATCGTCCTGCGGAATAAAAATCGACAATATTCTCCTGAAAAATTATGAAAATGACTCCGAAAACACAAAAGATGCTAAACAATCTGGCAGAGTTTCGATTTTTGGAGACCAAAAAAACGTCTACTATTCCAGCGCAGGCTGGCACTCGGACGACAAATCTATAATTCTACCAGACGAAAATACTCGCTGGAACGGAGAAACAGATAAATTATCCGAAGATTCTCCCGTTGTGCTGACCTGGGACAATAAAAACGGATTGCTATTTGAAAAACACATATCCATCGATGGCAACTACGTCATAACGATAATGGATAAAGTCAAAAACTACGGAGATCGCGCCGTTACGCTGCGCTACAAAACGCTGATACATCGCGAATTCGTTCGCTCCTCCGATAGTACCATGACTTTCTACGAAGGTCCTCTGGGATATCTAAATGGAAAATTGCAGGAAATCAGCTACGAAGATATCGAAAAATCCAGCCAAATAAAACACGATACCAAAGGCGGATGGTTCGGCATCACGGATAAATATTGGCTGGTGGCATTTATTCCCGCCCAAGATAGCTGCAACAATGTCTCCTATAAATATTCTTTGCAGAACGACAAGAAAATATACGAAGTAGAAAGTCTCGGAGAAGTTATCCAGATCGCTCCATCCTCCGAAATATCGCTGACCAACAATCTATTTGTGGGCGCTAAAGAAATAAAAACTCTCGACATGTACGAAGAAAAACTCGGTGTGAAACATTTTGACCTCGCCATAGATTTCGGATGCCTGTATCTGATGACAAAACCACTGCTCTACGCTCTGGCCTTTGCCAAAGATATCTTGGGCAATATGGGACTGGGTATTTTGCTTATAACGCTGATCATTAAGATATTACTGCTGCCATTGGCCCATAAATCCTATAAATCCATGAACCGTATGAAAGAAGTTCAGCCGAAAATTCAAGCGTTACAGAAAAAATATGCCAACGACAAAGTGAAACTTAGTCAAGAAGTATCAGAACTGTATAAAAAAGAAAAAATAAACCCCGTGGGAGGATGTCTTCCATCGCTGATTCAATCGCCGGTACTATTTGCGCTCTACAAGGTCTTGTATATATCTTTGGAGATGCGTCATGCTGCGTTCATCTGGTGGATCAAAGATTTATCGCTGCCAGATCCGCTGAGTGTATTCAATCTTTTCGGATTGATTCCCATTACCCTGCCAACCTTTCTCCAAATCGGCATTTGGCCGCTGCTAATGGGATTCTCCATGCTACTGCAGCAAAAAATGGGACCAAAACCTACAGATCCGGCCCAGGCCAGCATGACGCTCATACTGCCTGTGGTGTTTACATTTATGTTTGCACAATTGCCGTCAGGACTGGTCATTTATTGGACATTCAGCAATATCTTGTCTATTCTACAGCAGTACTACGTAAATAAATACTCTGACGCCTCCGCCCCAAAAAAAGTTGAAAAATAATGACAACCATAAAAGCATTGTTCAGTGCCGAATGTAGATTTATTGCAGGAGCATCCTCCCTGGAACAAATCCCCCAAAATGTATTCATGCCGGAGGTCGCCTTTGTGGGCAGATCGAATGTCGGAAAATCATCGCTGATTAACGCGGTAGTTGGTGAGCGGGACTGCGCTCGCGTATCAAAATTGCCCGGTAGAACTCAGCAGATAAATTTTTTCACTCTGCAGGAGAAAATTTCCATCTCCGATCTGCCCGGATATGGTTACGCCGCCGTATCCAAAAAAACAAGACGATCCTGGGATCACCTAATATTGGATTATTTGAGGGGCAGGCAGAATCTCCGCAGAATTTTTTTGCTTATAGACTCCAGACACGGCATAAAAAAAAATGACGACGAAATTATGGACATTCTGGACGAATCTGCCGTTGTTTATCAGCTGATACTAACGAAAATCGACAAAAATCCTCACCATCGAGAAGTGCTCAAGCAGATGGAAGAGCAAATAGCTACCCGTGTTGCCGCTTTTCCCTACGTCATTCCCACCAGTGCCGAAAAAAAAATTGGCATCGAAAGTCTGCAGATGGAAATGGTCTCACTCATTAACAATCAAAGGAACTAATCCATCATGAACGAAAACTTTTTTCTATGGGATGCATTCAAAAGTAAAGAATTAATCACGGAGTTGTCGCTTTGCACAGTTCTTTTGGAGGATAAAGAATTTCCATGGCTTTTGCTGATACCCCGCAGACCAAATATTCGCCAGATGAATCAGCTTGGTCCGGAGGACCGCCATATGTTAATGGACGAAATAACCGCTGCCTCTAACCTGATGGAACAGCTTTTTCCCACAGATATGCTAAACGTAGCGGCCATTGGCAATAAAACTCCGCAATTGCATGTGCATGTGATCTGCCGCCACAAAAATGATTCCCTTTGGCCGGAGGTCATATGGGGACGGGAAATAAAAAAGCTCTCTCCGGAAGAGCTGTTAGACCGCGCGAAATTCATAAGAGAAGCATGGAATAATTAGACTCTGTAAAGATATGAGACTGATTCAATCTCTCATGTGCTGAGTTAATAACTCCATAGGAATCATTCCGCGCAAGCTGTTATGCGATCGGAGTCAGGGCGCACTCATGAAAATTTTTGCTACTTTTCTTATGCTGTTTTTCTGGCCTATTACAATATGTATAGGTGCCATAATTAAACAAAAACCATGCGGTTTTGGCAAATGATTTTTGAGGAGTAAAGCAAATTTTTGTGATTATTTTTTTAGAATCTAAGTAAGTTCAGAAAGAAGCGAAACCATAAAACATTGAGATTTTCGAAAAATACTCAAGAGATTGGATAGCTATTCGCTGCGAACTGAATGTGGTTTCTCGCTCGACCTATTATACCAGGTCCCATCTCTGATTTGCCATTGTCGACTGGACAGCGACTGATACAGCACGCATTCCGCAAATTGTTTGGATAATTCAAAATGGGATCTGGTATTATACAGTGGATTACAGTAGATTGATGAAAAAATCAGCATCTGCCATCAAGGCCAAGCGAAAACGGATCTTCCCTGTGTGTTCTCATATGGTCAGAGATAAAAGTGAAGAAGCGCCGTCGGCTCGGCCGACGGTGAGCATAGATTTATTTTGTGAGTTTACTCAGAAATTCTGCGAAAACACTAGCAATCTCTGGGCCATTTTCTTCTATATCTTCAGTTTTAATCTTAGCATAGTTACCACTATTTTCATCATCACGACTTAAGTCTATATATTTTTTCCA
>JAITAC010000131.1 GCA_031284345.1 Holosporaceae bacterium
TTCTGCTATTATGGTAATTGGTGGAAAAGGTGCGGCGCACAACTCATAACTCCGAGAGAATGAGGTGGAAGAAGTATAGGGGAGAGGGGAAAAAAAATTATAAATATAATCCACACAATGGTGCGCGGCTCTACACTCTCCCCGCGGCTTTCTCATCTCCCTATGGCGCATGGCTCTCCCCTCCTCCCGCCTGCGCGCGGCTTTCTCATCTCCCTATGGCGCATGGTTCTCCATTCCTCCCGCTGCGCGTGGTTCTTCCACTCTCCCCGCGGCTCGCAGCACAGACTCCAACGCATATCATAGTAGCAAAAACATCTTAAAAATTCGTTAATTTATAGAAAATTTTCGCCGTTAACGGAAATTTTACATTCTTCTGCTATTATGGTAATTGGTGGAAAAGGTGTCGGCGCACAACTCCAGAGAAGAGGGAGAGAGAAGAAGAAAAAACTGTAAATATAACCCCGTCCGTATGACGCACAATTCCGTGGTTGTAAAAATGTAAAATAAGCTTCAAAATCAGGACGTTACAGAATCCGTAGGATGGTAAGCTGTATTTTTGTCTTAAAAATTCGTGATATCGCCAGTCCCCTATTGACAAAAAGCTAAAATGTATAATATAGTTCTTTATTATTATTGCTGGTTAAAATATGCTATCATCATTCATTTTCATTACCGGTGGAACGATGTCTTCTTTGGGGAAGGGTGTCGCTGCAGCTACTGTTGGAGCTTTGTTACAGTCTCGTGGCTATTCCATTCGCATAAAAAAACTTGATCCCTACATAAATATCGATCCCGGCACCATGAGCCCCTACAAACACGGCGAAGTTTTCGTGATGGGAGACGGCTGCGAAGCAGATCTAGATTTCGGTCACTACGAAAGATTTACGGACATAAAATGTTCGGCCAGCGATTCCTTGACAACGGGGAAAATTTATGAAAAAGTTCTCGCCAAAGAGAGACGTGGCGATTATCTTGGCTCTGATATTCAGGTAATCCCCCACATAACTGACGAAATAAAAAATTTCATTCTGACCGGTCACGAAAACGTCGATTTTATGATATGCGAAATAGGAGGAACAGTAGGCGACATCGAGGGATTACCCTACATAGAGGCCATTCGGCAGCTGACCATCGATCTTGGCAAAAGCAAATGTATGTGCATTCATCTTACCTATCTGCCGTATATCAAAGCAGCGGAAGAGCTGAAAACGAAACCAACACAGCACTCCGTAAGACAATTGCAAAGCATGGGGGTTCAGCCGAATATAATTCTCTGCAGAAGCGAAAAAAATATTACCAACGATATCAAAATGAAAATCTCAAAACTCTGCAGCATGAAATTAGAAAATGTTATTGCGGCACTAGACGCCGAAAATATATATCTCATACCGCATATGTATCATGTGGCTGGCTTGGATAAACAAATCTGCAAGCATTTCGAAATATTTAGTGAAAAATCCGAAGAGCAGGCGAAAAAAGAAATAAGTACCAAATGGATATCTCTGGAACATGCGGTGCGTGCTCCGTCGAAATCCACCAAAATTGCAGTGGTGGGAAAATATGTCAAACTGAAAGATGCCTATATGTCTCTGGCCCAGGCTATAGCTCATGGCGGATTCGCCAACGATGCGAACGTAGAAGTTGAATGGATGGACGCCAAAGAAAATTTTAGCGAAATCGAAAACCGATTGAAAAACGTAGCCGGCATCTTGGTTCCCGGAGGCTTCGACGCCAGTGGAGTGGAAGTTAAAATCGCCGCAATAAAATTTGCACGAGAAAATAAAATACCATTTTTGGGAATTTGTCTTGGCATGCAGCTCGCCATTATCGAATCTTGCCGCACCATAGCCGGAATTACAACTGCCACTAGTCGTGAGTTCTCCGCAGATGGAGAATGCGTCATCGATTTCATGGACAGCTGGTACGCCAATGGAATATTGGAGTGCAGAACCATAGGCGGAAATAAAGGAAGCTCCATGCGATTGGGAAATTATCTCTGCAAGATTATTCCCGGAAGTCTGGCTCATCGCGTATATGGCACAACAGAAATAACAGAACGCCATAGACATCGTTTTGAAGTAAATATTAAAAAATACGCAGATGTTTTTGAAAAAGCATCCATTGTATTTTCCGGAATGTCCACAGACGGCACTCTGCCGGAAATTATGGAACGGCAAGACCATCCGTTTTTTATTGCAACGCAGGCACATCCTGAGTTTAGGTCGCGTCCGTTTGCGCCGCACCCGTTGTTTGCCAGCTTCATTGCTGCCGCGCTATAATAATAAAGATATTTATGCTCAATTGACGTACGGTTTTGAACTTTTTGGAGCGGGCGAAGGGATTCGAACCCTCGACACCAACCTTGGCAAGGTTGTACTCTACCACTGAGCTACACCCGCTCTGAAAAATCACCGCAAAAACAGAAAAAATGATATTCCGCTTTTGATTCATATGATATACATTTTTTTCGCACATGCAAGAGGGAAAAATAATATTTATAAAATTGCTAGGGCGAGCGACCTTACCACTGTATAAGTTTGTTCATGCAAGCGATTTAGTAAGCTTGGATTTCGCCTATTGGGAAGGCCTTCTTACCTCTTTGCAAGCAAAAATATAATTAAAACATACGACCAATGAGGATTCTATCTCATTTTTCAGCATATTTATCCAGTCTCATATTTCTTTGAGCTTGGACACTAGCTATTACATTAATGCAAAAAAATCTTTAATGTATCAAAAAAATGATAAAAATTGCTTGACTTTTGTGTTCCATTGTACTATCTTAGTAGTACGCTAGTATAGCAGCATGTTAACACGATGGAGGGAATAATGGAAGATCACCACGGCAACGAAATTGATTTGTTTGAGGCGCTAGTTCTTATAGAAACGGCTGAAGATGCGAAGAATTTTCTGATAGATCTTTGTACTCCGGCGGAAATCAGAGCTTTTTCTGAGCGGTGGAAGGTGTGCCAATTGCTTAGTCGCGGAGAATTCTCCTATAGACGAATAAAAGAAATGACCGGCGCAAGTCTGACCACCATAGGTAGAGTCGCCCGTTTTCTCAATGAAGAAAAATACGGCGGCTACAAAAAAATGCTGGAAAAAGTAAACGAAAAAGCTTCTAAAAAAGCATCTTCATGGACGTTTTTTTAATTATTCTAAAAAGTTTGGGGATAAAAAATGAAAAAAATAGTTGTTTGGGCGACAATCGCATTGTCGTCTGTATTTTTTTATAGCTTCTTTTCGAAAAAAAATGATGATTCGATGAAAATAATGGTATGCAAAGCCGTTGAACACGAAGCGTTAAACTCTGTCGTTCGGGGGATGGAAGATTATCTCCGGCGACAAAATGGGAAATACAACATTTCCGTGGAAACGTGCCAGGGGAACATGGCGCTTGCATCTCAGATGATATCGAAGTTTGCAAATTCGGAAGCGAAAGTTGTCGTGACGATCGGAACCATGCCGTCGCAGAGTGCGTTTAGACTTGCAAAAAGCGGAAAAATAAAAGTCGTTTTCAGTTCCGTAACGAATCCAGATGATATTTCTCCGAATCTTGCAGGGGCGAATACCACCGGAGTGTCGAATTTTATCAGGCTTGAACCTCAGATTGAGTTATTTCGAAAAATTCAGCCACTGCTGAAAAATCTCGGAATTATATACAATACCGGCGAAGCGAATTCTGTTTCCATTGTGAAAAAATTGAAACCGATTTGCGAAAAAATGGGCATAAATTTGGTGGAACAGGGAATATCGAAAATTTCCGAAATTCCGCAGGCTGCTGAAAAGCTATCGAAAATTGTCGACGCAGTTTTCATAAGCAACGACAACATGGCGCTGAGCGCGATGGCCAACATCGTGTCCGTTTGTGGGAGAAACAATGTGCCGGTTTATGTTAGCGATACAGATCAGGTCAAAAACGGATGTGCAGCCGCCCTCGGTCCTAATCAGTACGACATCGGAGTGCAAACTGGAAAAATGGTAGAGCGAATTATCAACGGCGAGGATATCAATAAAATTGCTGTTGAATATCCAGAAGTCAGTGAGCTGTATCTCAATCAAAAAGCTCCAGTAAAAATTCCGAATGATGTTAAATCGCAGGCGAAGAAAATTTTCTGACGGAGCAAAAAATGTTAACTTTACCTGAATTGATTGCCGCTACCGAAATCGGACTCATATATGGCATTTTGGCGGTCGGCATATATTTGACATTTCGAACGATCAATTTTTCGGATCTTACATGCGACGGAAGTTTCGTAA
>JAITAC010000022.1 GCA_031284345.1 Holosporaceae bacterium
TTTTTGAATTATTATTAGAATTATTCGAACCAGTAATCTTTTTTGAATTATTATTAGAATTATTCGAACTAGTAATTTTTCTTGAATTATTAGAATTACTTGCATTGCTTATCTTGGTAGAGTTATTCTGCTGTTCCTGCTGATCCTGCTGATTCTGCAGCTGATCCTGTTCTAATTTTCCCGAATCATATGAATCGGGAGATAGCGCCTCCCAATCGTCGTTACTCGAAATTGGAGGAGTTAGCAAGTGTGAAGAGTTCGAAAAACTTGACGACGTAAGCTTCTTATTTCTCAAGCTGGGACTTGTGTTCTGAGAATGTATCGGACTCGAACTTGAATTCCCCTGCGAAATCAATCTGAGACTTCCATTCTGAGAATGTATCGGACTCGAACTTGAATTCCCCTGCGAAATCAATCTGGGACTTGGGTTCTGAGAATGTATCGGACTCGAACTGGTGCCTATTTGGGGAGAATGAGGATGTGACAAAAAAGTTGATAAATGATTGGGAACTAGACTAGGAGAAGAAACTCGTTGGTCTCCAATATAAAAATTTATCTCAACATTTCCATTATTTACAGTCATGTTGGGAGATAAACTGATTATACCAAGAAAAGCCTGAGAGTTCGGAAGTTCCTGAGAGTTCTGAAGTCCCTGAGAGTTCGGAAGTCCCTGAGAGTTCGGAAGTCCCGGAAAGTAAAGATTTATACTAGCATTTCCACCATTTATAGTTATGTGTGGAACAATACTTGTCTGCACAGAAACACTATCATTGGTTAACGGAATCACTGGATTATTATGTAAGCCAGGTTCATTCGAACCTTCTACTCCAAAACTAAAAAGAAAAACTGCTACTGAAGAGCTTATAAATATCGTTATTTTTTTCATTAATTACTCCATACTACTAAATTACAAAAATACATTGGGATGATTTTTTAATAATTTGCTTACATTATGCATCAAAATTGAATAATAGCTTTATAAAAGCTTTCTTACATCTCCAATATATTCTGGAGCATATTAATATACTTTAAAGAATGAATCCAGAAAAAAAATAATATATTTTTGTAAAAAAAAATTATACGTAAAAAATAATATTAATCAGTTTTATTTTCTGGAAATTACATCGGAAGCATTATAGAATTCTCGTACAAAATCATTTTGGCAATTTTTCATTTCTCCGGTATGGCCTGTCCAAACGACTTGACCTTTATTCAGTAAGGATGCTCGATCCGAGAGAAACTGCGCCACTTTCAGATCATGGGTGATGGTCAAAGACGTAACGCCGAGTTTTTTCACGGTGTCTTTGAGGAGATTGCAAATTATTCCGCCGGTAATTGGATCAAGACCAGATGTCGGTTCATCGAACAGCAATATATCCGGTTCGATGGCAATAGCTCTTGCTAAGGCTGCTCTTTTTTGCATTCCGCCGGAGATTTCGGCGGGGTACAAATCGAAGACTCGTTTTTCCAACCCGACAGACAATAATTTTTCCTCCGCAATGGATCTGATGATTTTTGAGGAATCGCGTCTGACTTGTTTTATGCCAAATTCAACATTTTCCACCACGGTCATGGAGTCGAAGAGAGCATTTCCCTGGAACAGTATGCTAAATTTTTTTATATAATTGCCGTAGTCGTGTTTATTTTTCACACTAAGACCGTCCACCAGAATATTTCCGGTATTTATGGGAAAGATACCCAGGAGGCACTTTAGCAGCACAGACTTACCACAGCCGGATCGTCCCAGTATGATGTGCGTTTCTGCATTCTCTATTTCCAAAGAAACACCGTTCAGGACTTTCTGACCGTCCTCGAAGGATTTATGAACATCTTGAAAAATTATTTTACTCATATTCCGAAAAACAACGCCGTTAACAAATAATTCAACACCAAAACGCCAATGCAGGAGGAAACCACAGCGCTGGTGGTGGCTCTTCCCACGCCTCTTGCTCCAAGATCACTGAAAAAGCCGTGATAGCATCCGAACGCGCTAATGCAAAATCCAAAAGCCGACGCCTTTGCCAGTCCCGATAGCACGTCCATAATTTCGAGATTTTTAACCGTTTGGGCTATATATGATCCCACTGAAAAATCCAGGAGAGTCGTAGAAACCAAGAAGCCGCCCATTACTCCAATAATGTCGGCAATCAGCACCAAAAACGGCAGCATCAGCAGTCCGGCGATGATCCTGGGGGCAACGAGAAATTTCAGCGGATCCACCCGCAGAGTAAGCAGCGCATCGATCTGCTCCGAAACTCTCATGGATCCAATTTCCGCAGCTATGGCGGATCCAAGCCGACCGGCCACCATTAGTCCGGCGAAAACAGGTCCGAGCTCCCGGGTAATGCTGATCACCACGACCGTCGCGATGGCTCCTTCGGCGTTGAATCTCGTGAATCCCACATGCATTTGCAGCGCCAGAACCATACCGGCAAAAATTGCCGTGAGTCCAACGATTGGCAGCGAATAAAATCCCACCGCCAGCATCTGCCGCCACAATTCTTTCAGAAAAAATGGAGGATAAAAGCAGCAGCGCACACTCCGGAAAACAAAAATAGAAACCCTGCCTATTTCCTGCAGTGCTGCAATAGTATATTTTCCTAAAGACGTAAACGACTCGATCATATGAAAATTCTCCCGCAGCAAAAATCCAGGGTTATTCACCTACATATACACGTTTTACTCTTTCCCCGAAACGACATGCCACCTCATGAGGCAATGTTTCGAGCTCCAACGCCCATTGTTCTAGAGTATAATCCGGAGTTCTCGTCAATGCCACCCAATTTCCTTCATTTAGGAGCGAATCATCGATGTCGGTGACGTCAAGAACCATATAATCCATAGAAATCCTTCCCACCACCGGGACTTTTCTTCCTCCAATGAAACCGTAACCAAAACCGGAAAATTTTCTCATGAAGCCGTCGGCGTAACCTATTCCAATGGTGACGGTTTTCATTTTTTTGGGAGCCGTAAAAGTAGCGCCGTAGCCAATGGTATCGCCGGCGTTTATCTCATTTATCTGGGTGATCCGAGCGAAAATGTCCATGACAGGCTCGAGACTGCCAACTCTGTCTTCGCGAATCGAAAAACCATAAAGAGATTTGCCCGGCCTAACCATATCAAAAAGATATTCCTTTCCGAGAAAAATACCGTTGGTGGCCGAAAAACTTCCCTTTACGTTACCAAAAGCCTTTAGCACCTGCTGAAATCTCTGCAATTGCAGTTCATTCATCTGATGATCCAGGGTATCGGCGCAGGCCATATGGCTGATCACCAGTCGCAGATCAATGTTTTTTCTGATATCTTGACTATATTGGTCCACTTCTTCCAGAGAAATACCGTTGCGGCACATGCCGGTGTCGACATGAATGGCGGCGGCGAGTTTTTTTTGCACATCTCGGGAATAATCGGTCCATAATTTTACCTGATGCATGCTATTGAGGACTGGCAACAAATTCCAATCCAGCAGCATTTTTTCGCAACCGAAAAATAATCCACCCAAAATAAAGATATCGACGTCTTTCGGCAGTTGCTTTCTCAGATTTATGCCTTCGTCGACGGTGGCCACAAAAAAATGCCTGCACCCTTCCCGATATAGCCGACGACTAACCGGCGCCATACCAAAGCCATAGGCATTTGCCTTGACAACGGCCGCCAATATTATGTTGTCGTTTAACTCTTGCTTTACGGTGTGGTAATTGTGAGCGAGTGCATTGAGATTAATCGTCACAACGGCCAAGATTTGCGGTTCTATATTTTTTATAGCTGTTCTAATATCATTATTTATTACTTTAAGCTGCATCTCGTTTTCTACATCACTATTATTTTTGACACCTAGATTCAAATTGCCATACATTACTCTGTTACTTTCTTTTCAAAATTTTGTTCTCGACTTTCGGCCAAGTCATCGAATTTCGTATATCTACCGTCAAAAAACATTTTAATTGTTCCAATTGAACCGTGGCGTTGCTTAGCCACAATTACCTCTGCCAACCCCGTCAATGTTGCCATTTTTATTCGCCATTTCCTATGTTCTTCCGGATCTGATGGCTCACGCCGGGATTCATAGTACTCTTCTCTGTACACGAACGCAACAATGTCTGCATCTTGTTCTATGGATCCTGATTCCCGCAGATCCGACAGCTGAGGGCGCTTGTCTTCCCGCGATTCCACGGCTCTCGACAGCTGTGACAGCGCCAAAACCGGTACGTTAAGCTCTTTGGCGATGGTTTTTAGTGTTCTGGTAATTTCCGAAATTTCCTGAACTCGATTTTCGTTTTTTTTATCTAAATTCCCGTGAAGCAATTGCAAATAATCCACTATGATAATGTCTAGGCCGCATTGTCGCTGCAATTTTCTAGCTCTTGATCTCAGAGTGGAAATACTTAAGGCCGGTGTATCGTCGATGTAGAGCGGAAGATCTGTAATTTTTTGACTACTTTCGAGCAATTTTACAAATTCGTCCTCCCGCAAATCTCCGAGGCGAATTTTTTCCGATGGAAGCGCGGATTGTTGAGATAAAATCCTGGTGACCAGCTGCTCTTTTGACATTTCCAGCGAAAAAAATAACGCTATTCCGCCACCATCGACTTTATTGCAGTGAGCCATAGCAGCGTTGAAGGCTATATTGGTGGCGAGAGCAGTCTTTCCCATGGACGGCCGACCGGCCAATATTATTAAATCCGACCGACTTAAACCGCCCAACTTGTCATTGAGATCTATGAATCCCGTCGTTACTCCATTGATTTTACCTTTGTTCTTGTAAGCTAAATTCAGTATTTCCATGGTGGATACCAGTGATTTGGAAAACAGCTCCGGACCGGTGCGCTTATCCGCAATAGATAGCTCGTAGAGCCGCGCTTCGGCTTCTTCCACCTGATTAAGTACGTCCACATCCAAATCGAATGTTGAAGCTTTGTGGGAGATATCGTCGGCCATAAGCATAAGCTGTCGCCGCAAATACATGTCCCGAATCACCCTAGCGTAGTCCTCCACTCCGGAAGTGGACACCACAGAATTCACCAATTGAATTAAATAAGCTCCTCCACCAATGTTTTTTAGCTCGTCATTTTTTTCAAAATAAGCGCGAAGAGTGATGGGATCTGCCACTAGTCCCCGAGATATAAGATTGCTAATGGCTTCGTACACTTTTCCATTTACGGAAGCCGCAAAATATATGGGCAAGAGAATATCGCATACGCTTTCGTAATACTCGTTGCTAATGAGAATCGCTCCCAGCAGCGATTGCTCCGCTTCGATATTGTGCGGCAACATTCTCATGCCGGTTTTATTGGTTGATACACTTGGAATCATCTCTTCGTACCTTAATTTTAGAGTTGTAATAGAGAATCGTCGGTATCCGAAATTCGTTCCGGAGACAAATATGTCTTCAAAGACATTTATGTCGTGAAAAATTTTAGGATCTCAACAGCTATCTTAGATATATTGTAAGTGCGTTTGTTTTTCAAGTATTTTTGTCTAGATACTAATTTTATTTTTATTCTTAAAAATCCAATTCCTGATAATAAGAAACCGGAGGCACAATCTGGATTCTATCATGTAAAATATCTCGAAACGAAGGACGCGATTTTATTCTGGTATACCAATCCTTTGCCACAGGAAAATTTTCCCACTCGACGGAACCAAAATAGTCTAGGCACGATATGTGAGCCGCCGCCGCCACGTCTGCGAGAGTTAATTCATCGCCGGCCAGCCAATTTCTCCTATCCGCCAGCCACGAAATATGCTCCATATAGGCTTTTATGCCGGCTATGGACTTTCTTATGCAAGATGAATCAGGAGCATCGCCAGTATAGCGCTTGACTACTCTTTCGAAAAAAATATTTTTCGTCACATCCGCAAAAAACATCCCGTTAAAAAGAGCGACGATTCTGCGGGTCTCGGATTTCTCCCTGTGAGATATGCCGAACATGGGCTTCGTTTTGTAAATTTGCTCGATATACTCGACAATGGCATACCATCCTTCCAGCAATTGGCCATCTTTTTCCACAAGGGTTGGTATATCGGAAAACACATGATTTTCGGAAAAACTTTTTTTGCGACGCCAGGGAAATTCCTGAATTGAATCATATTCCAGAATCTTTTCGTGAAGATAAATGCGTACTAGCCGAGAAAAAGGACACATAGGATAATGATATAATGTTCTCATTTATTACTCCTCATAATGAATATTTTTTCGTTTTCCCAGCGCCAGAATCATACCGACGGAAATACTTATGGCCAGTAGAGAAGATCCCCCATAGCTCATGAATGGCAGCGTCATTCCTTTGGTTGGGATTAGGTGCAGCGTGGAAGCAATGTTTATAAAAGATTGCAAACCAAATTGCGAAAGCAGTCCGACCGAAGCCAATATGGTGAAAAGATCGTTGTCCTTTAGAGATTTTACCATGCCGTATACCACAATAAAACCAATAAGAGACACCACAAACGCACATACGAAAAAACCGAATTCCTCTCCCAAAACTGCAAAAACGAAGTCTGCGTGAGCATCCGGCAGATGTTTTTTTATGACACCTTCTCCCGGTCCGACCCCAAATAATCCGCCGTTGGCGAAGGCCTCCAGCGATCGATTAATTTGGTAGTGATCGCCAATGGCTGGATCCAAAAATCTGTCGACCCGAGCCGTCACGTGCGGAAAAAACAAATAGGCCAGTATGAATCCGCAAATGGCAAACGTGATCAGTGTCAGCACCAATATCATAGAGAGTCCGTTCAGAAACCATTGGCCAAACCAAACGGCAACTGTAATTACGGCCATTCCAACATCCGGCTGCAGCAGCAGCAAAAATACACTAACCAGCAGAAAGATCGACGCAATAAATCGACCACGAAACTCGATATTTTTTCGTTCTTCGGCGAACATCCACGCGGTAATGACCACCAGCGCCGGCTTCATAAACTCCGACGGCTGCAGCGACAGTCCCAATATTGATATCCAGCGTTTCGCACCTTTTATTTCGGTTCCGGTGAAAAATGTCAGTGCCATCAGCAGCAAAGATGCAAAAAATAAAAATAAAGATAATTTTTTTATGGCGGAATTATCAAACGTAGATACAAAAAATATCAACAGCAAAGACGGTGCAATATATAAAAGATGCTTTTTCAGAAAAAAAAATCTCTCGACGCCCAGGTGATATGCCACCATCGGAGTCGCCGCCACCGCCATTAGCACGCCAATTCCCACGATGATGAGAAATGAAAATAGCATAACGCGATCAACGGTCCACCACCAGGTTCCAATAAGTCCATTATCTGTTCGGGAGAAAGAAAACATTGACTACTCTCTTTGGCTTTTTGAGCTATTTTTTATTTTTGTTTCTATTCCCATCACGAATTTTTTAAAAAGATCACCCCGTTCTTCGAAATTTTTAAATTGATCAAAGCTAGCACAGGCCGGAGACAAAAGTACGGTCTCCACTTCCATTAATTTCGACATTTTATAGGCGTTGTACACGGCCATTTCCAGTGATTTTGCTATTTCGCATTTCACCCGATATGACCTCATAATTTTATACCAGTTATCGGCGGCTTTTCCAATGAGAAATGCGTATTTTACCTTAGGAAAATAATTTATTAATTTTTCTATGCCTTCTTCTTTTGGTAATCCTCCCAGTATCCAGATTAGGTTATCGAAGCGCAGTAGAGCCTGTTCCGCCGACTGGACATTAGTGGCTTTGCTATCATTTATGTATTTCACTCCATTTATGGTGGTCACCAATTCCTGGCGATGGTGTAATCCGCCGAAGGAGAGCAGCGCATCGCAGAATTCTCGTTTGTCGACGCCGTTAAGGACGCAGGCAGCATAGGCGGCGGCTATGTTTTGGCGATTATGAAGGCCGTCCAGCACCTCGCTGCGAGCACAAACGAAATTGCTGACGCCTTTTCTGTTGTCCACGAGCGCGTCGACGGACCAGCCAATGCCGCAGTCCGGAACATATTTGCCGGATATGGGAACCACGTTCGGATGATTTACGGTCGTCAGAAAATTTTTTATTTGGCAACAGTGGTAATCATCCACACCGATTATGGCGTTGGAGGTCGAACGAAAATTTGCGAAGATTTTTTGTTTGGCAGCAATATAGCCATTGATGCCGCCATGACGCGTAAGATGATCCGGCGTGATATTTAGCAGAACAGCCGTATCAAATCCCAATATATTGCAGGACTCAAGCTGATACGACGACAGCTCCAGAATATGGAAATCGTTATCGGGAGAAGACAACAGCGCCGGTACTCCAAAATTTCCTCCGGTGAAAGACTTGCGGCCGGAAGCTTCAAACACATGTCCGATAAGAGCAGTAACGGTGGATTTGCCATTGGTGCCGCTAATGCAGATATGGGGGCCAGAAGTATTTTGCTGCAGTAGATCTATGTCATTTACTACGGGAATATTGTGCCTGTTGGCGAATCGCACCGCCGGATGCGTCTGGGGCCAAAGCAGATGAATTCCCGGACTCACAACTATGCAATCGAGGCTCTTCCAGTCGTCGGAAAAGGAGTCGTTTTCGCCGGAATACAATAGCGAAAGTTTCCCTGTTACATTTTTTCCCAGACCGAAATCATCGTAGACACCGATAATCGCTCCGGATGCCTGCAGAGAATCAAGCACTGCACTGCCAGTCTTCCCGAGACCAATTACTCCTACCCGTTTATTCCTATAAGACTCTAGTAAAATCATCTTATCTTCAGTGTTGCCAATCCAATTAACGCAAAAACTAGAGAAATAATCCAAAATCTAATAACCACCGTGGATTCGTTCCATCCCTTTTTTTCAAAATGATGATGAATCGGAGCCATGAGAAATATTCTCTTGCCCGTTAACCTAAAATAAACCACCTGCATCATAACAGACATCGCTTCCATAACAAACAGCCCACCTATGATGGCTAGCACAAATTCGTGCTTCACTATAACACTAATGCCGCCAAGAGCTCCTCCTATGGCCAGCGAACCGGTATCTCCCATAAATATCTGCGCCGGCGGAGCATTATACCACAAAAAACCCAAGCATGACCCAATAAGCGCACTGCAAAAAATACATATCTCCCCGGAATAGGGTATGTGAATTATGTGTAAATAATTGGCAAATAAGGTGTGTCCCGCCAAATAAGTGATAATGCCCAAGCAGGTTGTCGTCATCATGGATGGAAATGTCGCTAATCCATCCAGACCGTCGGTCAAGTTGACGGCGTTGGAGCTGCCCACTATCACAAATGTCGTAAATATTAAGAGAAATGGCGTGTTCACCAAAGCAAAATTTTTAAAAAATGGAAAAGTAAGATGACCGGCAATATTCGGCGCTCGTAATCGCTCCACCAAATAGGAAAAAATAAACGCAACCACTAGCTGATACATAAACTTCCTCTTACCACTTATGCCTCTAGAATTTTTATGCGTTATTTTTAAAAAATCATCGATGAATCCTAAAAAAGCATAGCTAAAGGTCAATAGCAGCAGCAAAATCATGTATTTGTTGGTGATATCTCCCCATAAAATTGATGAAATTATGGAGCTGGCAACGATAATAGCTCCTCCCATCGTTGGCGTCCCTTGCTTTGTTTCCAGATGCGACGGGGGACCGTCGTTCCTAATGGGCTGCACAAAATTAAATTTTCTTATGAAACGGGGATACAAAAAAAAACTAATCAATAGGGACGTAAGCAACGCGCACATCGTCCTGAAAGTGATGTAGCGCAAAATATTTATGCCCGATATAAAATTTAACGCTGGAAAAATAAAATTATAAAACATTGCTTATCCATTATGCGGCAATTCTATTGTGATACTGTTTTATAAAATCTACAATACATTTCATTTTCATGGAATTGGATCCTTTTACCAGAACGCAATCTCCATTTTTAAGATTTTCCAGCACTTTTTCCGCCAATTCTCGGGAATTTTCGCACCAGCATCCTTTTTTCACATCCTGAAGATTGTTGAAAAGGCATTGGGCCAATTCTCCGCAGGCGAAGACCAGATCTACCTCAAATTTATCGATGGTAGGAGAGATATTTTCATGAAAGCGCACAGAATCGAATCCTAGTTCTTTCATATCTCCCACCACAAGAATTTTTCGTCTGCTCTTGTACTTCTGCGCCATGGAAATAATGGCAGTTCGCAGAGACGTTGGACATGCATTGTAGGAATCGTCCAGGAGAATGATGTCGCAGTCATCGACGTAAATTACGTCACCGCGTCCTGCCGGCGTCGTAAACGTCTGCAGAAATACCGCCAGCTCGTCAATGGCAATACCGGATTCCACATGAGCGGCCAACAGCGCTGCAGCACTATTGGGCACTCCAGAAATGTTATGGCTGCGTAGATTATAGGAGATCTGAGATCCAAGAATGTCCGCCTTTACGCCTATGACATTGTCCATAAAATCGTAGGAGAGTATTCTTGCGTCCGATTTATTTTCGTAGCCAAAACTGAGAATATTTTTTATATGGCAACGCTGCGCTTTGCTTCTTAAAAAATCAGCGTAGGGGGAATCAGACGGAATTATCGCTGCTTTGGGAGGAATTTTCGCTTCAAAAATTTCGGATTTTGCCTTGGCTATGTCATATACGGAGTTGAAAAATTCCAGATGCGTCTCGCAGATGGTCGTTATGACCGCCACGTCCGGATTTACGATGTCCAGCAGCTTTTTTATTTCTCCGGCGGCGCCCATTCCCATTTCAAAAACAGCGACATTGGCGTCAATCGGCATGGTGGCGGCGCAGATTGGAAGCCCGATCTGGCCATTGAAATTTTTCCGCGAAACATAGGTCTTCAAATTTTTAGATGCGTTGGTGAGCAGATGATAAATCATGTTTCGGGTGGTGGTTTTTCCTACGCTTCCGGTAACGCCGATGCAGTGTGTCTTGCTCATGGACATGTTATATTTCGCTAATTTTACCAGTGCATCCAGCGATGATTCCACCAAAATGGTTCGATCATCATTCCGGAGTTTTTCCGACACTACCAGAGTAGCGCCGTTGGCTATGGCCGCGTCCATGAAATTATGTCCGTCGGTGTTTTCTCCTTTTAGGGCGAAAAACAGATCTCCGGGTTTGGCGTCTTGCGAATTCACGCATATGTCGGAAACGTCATATTTAACATCCTGATTGAAAATCACAGACAATTGTTCTCGGGAAAAAAGTTCTTTCATTTAAATACCTTGTTTAAAATAACAGCTCTATCGTTGAAATATATTACGTTATCGGCCAGCTGCTGATAGGTTTCGTGACCTTTTCCGGCCACCAATACGGAATCTCCTGGCATCGCCGTGTCCAGCGCCATCTCGATGGCGTCACGCCTACCACCGGAGACATTCGTACCTTTGGGCGTGCGAAATCCCTTCATTATCATACAACGAATTTCAGCTGGATCTTCATGGCGGGGATTATCGTCGGTTACAAAAACCAAGTCCGAGAACCGCTCTGCGATTTCTCCCATTAGATGGCGTTTTTGCTGATCCCGATTCCCACCGCAGCCGAAAACCGTTATTAGGCGATTGGGGGTATGGGACCTTACGGATAAAATGGCATTTTGAAGAGCGTCCGGAGTGTGAGCGTAGTCGAGAAATACCTTTACGTTGTTGATTTTTCTTACCAATTCCAGTCTTCCGTCGATGGGTTTTAGGTGCTCCAGCGCCTGGACAACATTGTCGATGGAAATGCCGGTAATATGACATATGGTTGCCGCACAAAGCGAATTATGCACCTGGAATGCACCGTAAAGTGGCAGCAAAAACTCCATTTCTCGTCCGAAAAATAAACTTTTTACCTTCAAATGATCGTTATGAACAGCAACCGAAATAATTTTGACATCTCGGGAACGATATCCGTAACTAAGGCATTTGATCTTTCTAGCATCGGCGATTTCTTGTATTTTTGTCGCATAAACGTCGTCGGCATTTACCACAAATATTGCTTTTGGATTAGCGATTTCTGAAAATAATCTTTCCTTTGCCAGCCAATAATTTTCCAGCGTTTCATGATAATCAAGATGATCCTGACTTAGATTTGTGAAAGCGCAAACTTGGAAATCGACGCTATCCAGTCTGCGCTGATATATGCCATGACTTGATGCTTCCAGCACAACGTTTGTCACATGTTTTTTACTCAGTTCCCGCAGAGATTTGTGCAGGCAAATGGGATCGGGCGAGGTCATGTTATCGCATAATTTTTCGGATTCACTCGCGGTTGTGAGGCCTAATGTGCCTATGGACGCCGCTTCATAGCCGTTTTCTGCCCAGATCTGCCGCACCATGTCAACGGTGGAAGTCTTGCCGTTTGTGCCGGTTACCGCTACGACGTTGCCCAGATCATGGGGAAAAAATCTGGACGCCATATGCGATAATTCCGCCCGCGGATCCATCACATGCATGAACATAATTCCGTTTTCCCAAACAACGTGATTCTTTCCGCCATCCAAAACGATGTATTTGGCTCCGTTGGAAATGGCGTCGCTGATGTATTTTTTCCCGCTGTCCAGATTGCCATCAATGGCGACAAATAGGCTCTGGAAAACAACTTTTCGAGAATCATTGCAAATGTCTGCTACTTCAGAATGTTTCATCTGCTCCGGAAGTTCAAAACTGACGATCTCCGATATTTTTTTCATATTAACCTCGCGGCATTTGCTTTCCAAATTAATATATTATATCTTCTTGCAAAAATCTTCAGCCGCTTCAAGTGAATTTACACTCTGACATTCAACAGATGGCACAATGCGTTTCATTAGTCCCGCCAAAACTTTTCCGGAACCTATTTCAACCGCTTTCGTGACAGAGTTTTCCGCCGCAAACATCATGCTTTCCCGCCATCTTACCCGAAATACCAATTGCCGCAGCAATAGCTCCTTGAAATTATCAGATACGGCTTCGGCGATTACGTTGGAAATAATAGGCCTGATCGGAGAACTAAAGATAACGGAATCCAGAGTTTCCTTCAATGGTTCGACGGCCGCTTCCATGAGTTCGCAATGGAACGGACCACTCACATCCAGAAGCACTGTCCTTTTTGCGCCGGATTCTCTAAACTTTATCATTGCTTTTTCCACGGCGGCTTTGTGTCCGCTAATAACGACTTGGCCGCTGGAGTTATCGTTGGCTACCTGAAGAACTGTTTTTTTTGCCATATTTGATTTCGATTCAACAAAAAAATTGTCGTCTCCTAGCTCTGCCAAAATTTTTTCCACCACGTCTAAATTTAATCCCATGATGGCCGCCATGGATCCATCTTCTCCGCAGGCTGAAGCCATAGCTAATCCCCGAGTTCGTAATAATCGCGCCGTATCCGCAATAGAAATAACTCCAGCTGCGCAGAGAGCGCTATATTCCCCTAAGGAATGTCCTGCAAAAAATCTGGCTTTTTCTGAAATATCCAGAGAAAAATCTTTTTTTAACACATTCACAAAGGCCATGCTGACCGTCATGAGAGCCGGCTGCGCATTTTTTGTCAGCTTTAGATCGTCATCGGATCCAAAAAAAATCAAGTCTGATAAATTAAACGAAATGGCGTCATTTACTTCATGAAAAACATCGCGGGCTGACGAAAATGCATCATACAAATCTTTACCCATTCCTATTTTCTGAGATCCTTGGCCCGGAAACATAAAAAGCATGCTTTACTCTCATTTTTTCTCGAAAACTACCCCATTATTATAGATTATGAAGCAATTGTAAACACAATCCTCACCATCCAGCAGGGCCGCCTCATGAAAAAAAGAAACATTAAAGATCTTACCACACTACAGATTCTTGAACATCCTGATCCTGAGGCTTATCCTCCATATTTACAACTCCCGAGTTGCGCCATTTCAGGAATGAAAAGCGCACCATAAAACCTGATAAAACAACTCGCCACCAGACTGATCCTGGAATCCATTGATGCAAATGCTCGTTTCACAATTTTATAAGTTTATGCCGCTTATTTTTAAAACACCAATGGCGTATTTTTAAACCCTGTGGCGTATTTTTAAACCCTGTGGCGTATTTTTAAATCCAGTGGCGTATTTTTAAATCCTGTGGCGTATTTTTAAATCCAGTGGTGTATTTTTAAATCCAGTGGTGTATTTTTAAATCCAGTGGCGTATTTTAAATCCAGTGGCGTATTTTTAAATCCAGTGGCGTATTTTTAAATCCTGTGGCGTATTTTTAAATCCTGTATTTCAGGAATGAAAAGCGCACCATAAAACCTGATAAAACAACTCGCCACCAGACTGATTCTGGAATCCATTGATGCAAATGCTCGTTTCACAATTTTATAAGTTTATGCCGCTTATTTTTAAAATACCAATGGTGTATTTTTAAATCCTGTGGCGTATTTTAAATCCTGTGGCGTATTTTTAAATCCTGTGGCGTATTTTAAATCCTGTGACGTATTTTAAATCCCGTGGTGCGCGGCACAGATTCCTACACATATCATGGTAGCAAAAATGTCTTAAAAATTCGTTAATTTATAAAAATTTTTCGCCGTTAACGGAAATTTTACATTTTCCTGCTATTATGGTAATTGGTGGAAGAGGTGTCG
>JAITAC010000124.1 GCA_031284345.1 Holosporaceae bacterium
GATATCCGAAATTATCTAGAAAACAAGCATTTTTCATTTGGTTTCGAAACCATGTTGATTGGCGTTTAGCGTATTGCCTCGTACGTATCTGCATTTTTTCGACACAGTTTTCGAGAGATATTTCGCCGCCGAGAAATAAAGATATTTCCTCATATCCAACTGCATTTACCAAAGAGCCGGAATAATTTTCATATTTTTTCCGAAAGTCCCGAACTTCCTCTACTGCTCCTGCGTCAATCATGGAGCATATTCTTCGTTGGCATGCTTGGTTCAGCGCAGCTCGGAGAGGATTCAGCACAAAAGATAAAATGGACAATTTTGGGAAATCATCTGGTTCATTTTTTTGATTCCACCAGTAGGCCATAGGTTTTCCCGTAAACAGCGCTATTTCATAAGCTCTCAGCAGTCGCTGGCTATCTCCTTTGGATACTCGAGATTCCGGATCAAGTTTTTTCAATTCGTCGAAAAATTCATCCCGGCCGATTTTTGCGAATCTGTGCCGCACTTCTTGACGAATTTCCGCTGGTACTTTGGGAATATCCGATATGCCGTCGGTGATGGCCTTCAGATAGAGTCCGGTGCCGCCGCATATGATGGGCACATTCTGTTCTGCCCGAATGCGTTTTATTTCCGCCATTGCCATTTTTATCCAGGAGGCGACGCTGCTGGAGTCGTTGGGCGACAGCACTCCAAATAATTTGTGCGGAACGCACTTTATTTGATCGGCGGTGGGAAAAGCAGTTAAGATTTTCAACTCGTTGTACAGCTGAGTTGCGTCGGCGTTAATTATTTCTGAGTTTCGTCCGAGCGTTTTTTTTAAAAAGTCTGCTATTTTGACGGACAAAAAACTTTTTCCTGCTGCTGTTGGTCCTGCCAGCAAAATTATAGGTGGAGGCGTCAATTGATCACCGTAGCGCCGGCGTTTAGGTTAGTAGTTGGGGCGCTGCGGGCATTATTATTTTTGGTGTTGTGGAGGGAATATTTTAGTTTCACCGGAATGTAGAATTTTTTCCATTGGCCATCGCATATATAGAATGCGACGGTTTTAGCTCCGTTATTCATTAATTTTTGAAGTTCAGCTCTTAACTCTTCTATATTTTTGACATTGGAGTGATTGACCTTGAGGATTACGCTGCCGACCGGGATATCGTTGCGGAAATCGTCGGATCTGGCCACCAGGACGCCGTTTACATCCGCTGGAATATTGAAATATTTTCTCAATTCTGGGGTTAGGTTGGCGACGCCCAGAGTGATGCTATCGATTTCCTCGCAGGGTACGTTTTTTTTGGAAGAGATTTCGTCGTTGGCTTCGTCGATTTTATCTTCGTCGCTGCGGGAGCCGACTTTAATGCTCAGTTTCATTTCCACACCGTCTCTCATGATTTGGATTGGCACGACTTTATCGATGGGGAGATTGGTGAGCATATATTCCATATTGGAATTTTCGGCAATGTTGGAGTCGTTTATGGAGAGCAAGATCTCGCCGGACTTTACGCCGGCAGCTATGGCCGAGGATCCTTCTTCGACTCGTTGAATGACGCAGCCGCAGCGATCGCCTATGCCGAGGGCGTCCGAAACGCTCTTGTTGAACGGTGTTACGCTAATCCCGAGCCAACTGCGTTTCATACGGCCGTTTTTGCGCAGCTGCTCTATGTCCTGCTGAATAATTTTCGCTGGAATCGCAAAGCTAATGCCGGTGTTGCGAACTCCGTCGTAGAATATGATGGTTATCATTCCGACCACTTTTCCATCGCAGGTGCAGAGCGGACCACCGGAATTTCCTTGATTTATTACAGCGTCCGTTTGCATGTAGGGTACGAGATCTCCACCGCTTCCCAACTCAACAATTTGGCCGGATAAATCGCGTTCTTTATGGGATATGATGCCAAATGTGACCGTATTCTTATATATGTATGGATTTCCAACGGCAAAAACTCCGTCTCCGACCTCGACGGCGTCGGAATCGGCAAATTTTACGCAGAAAAGTTTGGACTTCGGCTCGATTTTTAGGAGAACGATGTCCGTTCGATAATCTACACCGACTATTTTGGCCTCATATTCGTTACCATTATAAAGAATCACCTTTATTTTCTCGATGGAGTTATCGTGAATTTTTTGGCGTGATCCCAAAACATGACAATTGGTCACCACATAGCCGGTTTCGTCAACGATGAAGCCGGTGCCATCCGGCTGCTGATCACTTTTAAAATCGTCGCCGGTATAGGAAAAAAATCGACTGGAATCCGAGGAGTCAAGTCCTTCGTGGCCGTCGTTTTTGTACACCACGACTATTTCCACGACGGAATTTATGACAGCCTTGACGCCATTTTTTATGGAAAAAGCACTTCCGCCACTGAGTACCGCAAAGCAGGAACTTGACTCTAGCAGCAAAAACAAAACAAATATGTAGCGCATTGCAGTTATTTTCCATTCATAGCTTTAAAAAACTCGCTTTGCCGAGACAAAACAAACGTTGTATTCCCCTCCGAAAAAGACGAACGATAGGCGTCTAGTGATTGGAAAAATGTAAAAAAATCTTTGTCTTTTGAAAAAGCATCCACGTAGATTTTATTGGCTTCCAGCTCACCTTCTGCTATCATAACCTGTACTTTGGTTTTGGCCTCAGATACGGATATGGCATTTTCCTTATCGGCGGTTGATTTTATAATTTTCGACATTTCCACGCCTTTGGCTCTTAACTCACGCGCTTCTCTTTCGCGTTCACTAATCATTCTTTTGCAGATGGCTTCGCTATTTTGCGGTGGAAGATCTGTTTTTTTGATGCGCACATCCACAACGTCAATGCCGAATCCCTTGGCGGCCTTATTCACCTCGTCTCGGATTTTATTCATGGCGGCGATGCGGGTGTCCGACAGCAAAGACGCCAAACTTACGCCACCGAGAACACTGCTGAGACTTCCCAATACAACAGGATTTAGCCGAACAATAACGCCTTTTTCATTGAAAACTGTCTGATAAAATTTCAGTGGATCCGTAATGCGATATCTGCCAAAGGCATCCACCATTATTCTCCTTTTATCGCCCAGAGTTACCTCAAGAGCCTGTAGTTCTATGCTCATGAGACGATTATCGAAAAATATTGCCATCTCCAGCATAGGGATCTTAAAGTGCAATCCGGGATCCTTTATGACCCGCACCGGTTCTCCAAATCGCGTGACGACCACGTGTTTTATCTGATCGACCGTAAATAGTCCCTCCAGAAAAATAAAAAAAACCAATCCAAATAGAAAAATAATTGATAAAATGCTTTTTTTCATTGCGGTGTACCCTCTTGGCTTTTTATTTTATTTTTCGTTATTTCCGTCAATGGCAAATAGGAGACGGCGTTGATTTTATCATCGATTATTATCTTATTTACGGATTTATATATGTCGCGCATAGTGTCAATGTACAGCCTCCTGGACACCACATCCGGAGCTAATTGATACTGCGAGTAGGCGGACAAAAATCTCGCGACTTCTCCGCGCGCTCTTTCCACAATCGCTCTTTTTTGTGCCTCACCATTATTTATGGTCTCCGCCACAAGGCCTCTGGTGCGAGCTCTGGTATCGCGATCGTAGGCTTCG
>JAITAC010000129.1 GCA_031284345.1 Holosporaceae bacterium
CCATACCGGACTTGATGAGTCCGCAGGTAAGCTGGCGAAAAAGTTCGCTGGAGGAATTCCTACAATCGTGGCCAACGCAAACTTTTTTCAATTTTTTTTCCGCCAGGAACGTACCAAAGGCGCGGCCAATGTAGTAGGCGTCGTCCGCAAATAAATTCCGATTGAATATGCCGCGAATATCGTACTCACGTAAAATATCCTTCGCCAAAATACGCGAATCCCCAGGCGGGTCTTCGGCCATGAAGAAGAAATTCCGAATAGTCTTCAATAATTTCATTGTGGGTCCAAAACTCTAATATTGTACCATGATATATATTCATGTAAGCATAAAAAAGTTTATAAATACCAAAAAAAACATTATTCTCTAAATTTTCAAAACTTATTTACTTTCTTGTGTTCTAATTACCTATGTGGAACATAAATTCTTGGAGTCTACATGAACAAAATTTTTTTTAAACCTGCGTCTTTGCGATCTTTTATATATCAGATTCACAGCCCGGATCTTCATGTACATCTGCTACACTCCGATCCTGCGCGACGCTCCCCCTTTAAAATCCTTACAAATACGGGATTTCGAAAGAACCCTAGTAGACTACGTTTTTATGGCCGCTTAGTGCTAGCCACAATGCTTTTAATAACTAATGGCGCCTACGCCTCCGAAAGTTCCGCTCCCCAAGACAAACCTCCTGCCGCCGAAAGCAGTGAATCTTCCGCTTCCCAGGATAAACCTTCTGGCGCCGAAAGTAGTGAACCTTCCGCTTCCCAGGATAAACCTTCTGGCGCAGAAAACAATGAACCCTCCGCTCCCAAAGATAAACCTTCTGCCACCGAAAGTAAAGGGTCCGTTCCCGCAAACCAATCCACAAATATTCTGACTCCGGACGCGTTGCAAAATCTTCCGTTTTCCGCCAAAAATGAGAAAGTAGCCGCCGATGACGTCGCCGGTATACGGGTAGTGGAAAATAAACTCGTGCTCCTGGGCTTTAGCAAAAATTGCTCGGTGGAACCTTTTGCGGCAGATGAAAGCTTCTCGGATCTGAATTTTTTTAAAAAATTTCCTAAATTGCTGAGCGCCGAATTTACAGGAATCGAATTGACCAAAGAGCGCCTCGAAAATATACAAAAATTCCTCCAGAAAGATATCCAAAACATCGTAATCGATGGTTGCGACATCAAACCAGAATACGTTGAATTGCTAGCAGATATCGTAAAAAAAAGAGCAACATTGAAAAATATAACATTTCGACTCATAGATATTTCTATCGAAAGCATCAAAGTTCTTTTGGCAGGATTATCTGATTTGTCAGAATTGAAAACCATATGCTTTGCCTTCGACGAAATAGATAAGGACTCCTGCGAAGCAATCTCTCATTTAATAAAGAGCTCCTCCGAAACCCTGAAGAATCTTTCGTTGGCCTGGAATAAAATATCGTCCAAAGAGGAGAACGGAGAATATCATAATCTCTCCGAAGCCGTTGGCGGACTGAAAAATCTAAAACTATTCGAGCTCTGCATGCTCAAAATAAACGAAAAAGAAACGGTGGATCTTTTCGCCGGAATCAGTCATTTGAAGTCGCTGATACGTTTCAAGCTCTTTCTCGGAAATATCTGCATCCATAACGAAGTAAAACTTTTCGAAAATGCAGAATCCCTCGGAGATGCTCTTAAGGATATGACGCTGCTGATGAGTCTCGATCTGTCCGGCATGAAACTGCCAAAAGATGTGATGCAGGTGCTGGCTCAAAATATCAAAAATTTAAAAAAATTAAAATATCTGGATATTTCCAACAATAGCATAGATAAAGAAACAGCCCAAATACTGGCCGATTCCCTTAAAGAAAATGGAGAATTGAGAACACTTATTGCAAATAGTTGCGGACTAACAGCGCAAACATTTTCTACTTTGGTAAAAGATCTCGGTAATTTAAAAATATCAATATTATACGCCCGAGATAATGTCATAAAAGAAGGCATCAAGGAGACTCCGGTAAAAAATATGACTGATCTGCAGTTGATCGATTTTTCTAAAAATGAGCTGGATTTTGCGATGGCAATGGACTTTATAAAACTTACGGCGGAGCATCCTCGGCTGCAGGTGGTGAATTTCGGTGAAAACGGCGCCATTGATAAAATGGATCCCGCCGACAAAAAAATAAAACGGAACGATCTGGAAAATTGGAAAAGAGAAAATAAATGCTATACGGCGTTTTTGGGACTCTAAAAGCGATTTCCAGTTTGCACCATATTATACAAATAGCTTTTGCTTAAGTCTTTTCCGGATTTCTGAGCAATTTCCGCTTTCAGCAGGGACTGCACGATGTTATGGCTAGAAAAATCAATGTTTTCCTGTTTCCGATCGTAGACTTTTTCTTTGAGGGCTATGTTTAGCAGGTATCTAACCATCGGAATGAAGTCCAGCTGCTGGAAAAGTGTTGTTTTGTAGGCGACGTATTCTTTCAAAAGATTGTGATCATTGGCGTCCACTAGTATGCTGACTTTTTTGAACAGAGAGCGAAGATCTTCGTCAGAATTATTCATTATTTTTACGATTTCCGCAGCTATCGCTGGCGAAGCCTTCGGTATCAGTAGACGACACAGGGAATGCAGCGTGATGTCGCTTCTGAAAGAAGCTACCGCCAGGAATTTACTCTTCTGGAAAAAATCCGTTATTTTTTTCGATTTACCGTAGTCGCCGCTCTCCAGTATAAAAATATTTTTTTCCTGCTCAAGAAACGGAGCTAATTTTTCCTGATGATTGTCTTCAACTCCTCTAATACAGAAAAAAGAGACTCGACTGCCAAATAAATCGCATTGTCCGCCTACATTTTTCAAGCACTCGGATACGGATCCGGTAAAAACATCGATGTTTTCCGCCCGACAACCGTAGCGAGCCATAAATTTTTCCTTCACGAAATCACAAAATACTCCGAAAGATTTTTTGTAATTGCCATAGAGATAGAAAACGCTTCTATCCATGATGTGTGCATCGTTTATGCTTTTAAATTCAACCTTCATTTTCCAGCACCATTTTTATATTTTCCAGGATTTTATTGGCTAATTCCTTCAGAAGAGTTTCGTTGTTGCGTCCGTAAATGGACAGCGAGATCTCTCCCTGCGAGTGCGAGATATTGTAGCCGACGTATACGCTAATCTCCCGATCCAGTAGATTTTTTCGATTTTCATCCTGCAGCACAACGTGGGCTACGTGGGAAAATTTCAATCTTTTGGCATTTCCATCGGTAGAAAACGCATATTGCTTTTCCGACGACGAGAGATCAATTTTCAATCGGAAATGCCTGTGCGCTAATTTTGGAGAAATACTTATGTCCCGCAGTGTATCTATCAGGTACGCCCTAAGTTTTTGGCCTTCGCGCTCCGCAATGACGTCGACGTCGATGCCGGATGCAACGCCGCCGGCGGTTCCATGCCCCGTTTGATACAAAGGGCGAACAGAACATCCCAGCAGAAAAAGAAAAATCAAAATTTTAGGCGACAAAATTAATTATTTTTCCCTTCACAAATATTTGTTTTTTTATTTTGGCCGTGCCGATGATGTTTTTTACGTTATCGATCTCCAGAGCTTTTTGGAAAACCATCTCGTCAGGATCATCGATGGACACTTCTACGCTTCCCCGCAATTTCCCATTGACCTGCACCGGAAGCGTTATGGTTGATTTTATCAAATATTTTTCGTCGTAGGATGGCCAATTGTGATCGGACGCCAGATTTTCAAATCCCAACATGTGCCAGGCTTCTTCGCAGATGTGCGGCACCATCGGCAACAATAATTTTATGAGATCGCGTATAATCACCGAAAACACCGGCTTATTTTCTTTGACGTCGTTCAGGCAGGAGTATAGAGAATTCACGCAGTCGCGTATGTGGGCGACCGCTCTGTTCATGCCACGCTCATCGAGGGCATGTGTTACGTTTTTGATGGTGTGGTGAAACGCTTTATACACTTTCTGAACGTTGTTGTTCAGTCCATCAATATTTAGGTTGTGGCTGCATTCGGACGCGCAAACTCCCTGGGATTTGGCAAATATAAACAGTCGCCACAGGCGATTGATAAATCTCCAACAGCCTTCCAGTCCTTCATCAGACCAGGGGAAATCTTTTTCCGGGGGTGTATCCGAGACCACAAAAAGTCGCAGAGCATCTGTTCCGTAATTTTTTATAATAGTATCCGGATCTACCACGTTTTTTTTGGACTTGCTCATTTTTTCTACGCGACCGATTATTATTTTTTCTCCGGTGGCCGCTTCCTCCATAGTTCCCTCTAGATTTCTGGTCACTTCATCTGGGGACAGCCATTCGCCGTTTTCCTTCTGGTAGGTAACGCTGCAGACCATTCCCTGGGTAAATAAATTTTTGAATGGTTCTCGAATTTTTATAAATCCGCAATCTGCCAACGCCTTTGTAAAAAATCTAGCGTAGAGCAGATGAAGTATGGCATGCTCGACGCCTCCGATGTATTGATCCACCGGCATCCACTGTTGAACATCAGGGGAAGATAGTAAATCTGGATTCTGGTGATCATTCACGCAGAAACGAAGAAAATACCAGGACGAATCCACGAAAGTATCCAGCGTATCGGTTTCTCTAGTGGCATTGCCGCCGCACCGAGGACATTTCACTTGTTTCCAGGTGGCATGACGATCCAGCGGATTGCCCGGTTTATCGAAAGTAACATCGTCTGGCAACAACACCGGAAGATCTTCGTCCGCCAGTGGGACAATACCGCATTTTTCGCAATGAATCATTGGGATGGGACATCCCCAATATCTTTGGCGGGAAACGCCCCAATCCCGTAGCTTGTAAAATTTTTCCCGCTCTCCGACTCCGATTTCGCAAAGTTTATCGATGGCGCTTCTGCGTGCTTCCGGTATGCTTAGGCCGTCGAGAAAATCTGAGTTTATGACGGAGCCGCCACTCACGTATGGCAGACTTTTATCTAGAGCATCTTCGTCCGGGCGAATTACCTCTAGAATTGGAAGATTATATTTGACCGCAAATTCGTAATCTCGTTCGTCGTGTGCCGGCGTAGCAAAAATGGCGCCGGTACCGTAGTCCATAAGTACGAAATTGGCGATATATAC
>JAITAC010000127.1 GCA_031284345.1 Holosporaceae bacterium
TCTATGCAAGAATTTTTCGAAAAACAAACTATGGAGTCTATAAAAGAAATTTTATCAGGAAACGACTGTTTCGTAGATCGGGGTCATTTAAAAATATTTGTAGAACAACACATGCGAAATAAGGATCCTAATGCAGTATTTTTTTCTCAGACCGCATTCGATAATTTTTTCACCATTCCTAAAAATAATGAGGAGCTTAATAAAAAGATTGCCAAGTATAAAGAATTGCTAGAAAAGAGTAAGAACCAGCTGGATGAAATTATTTCCACTATTAATGTTTGCGATTATTGTCGTAAAGAAATTAAAGAAATATTAGCAAATGCCTTGTGTCATTTCTTTAAAATCAAAGAGAAAATTTTGCCTACTAAAAATATGTCACAACTCGGTCAATATCATTATCTTGTATTATCTACTCGCCATTTGGCGGAAGAAATATTATGCAATGACAAAGCAGTGTTAAAAGTTGTAGCTAAAATATTCCCATTGGAAAATGAAATTAAAGACGATGCCGCTGCTTACATTAAGGAGCTGCCGTATATCCTGCATGGAATTTCTATGGAATGTGGGGAACGAAAATTGTCTTCGTATAAAAATATTTCAGACTTAATTGCAATTAAGAAAGCTTGTGAGAGAATAGAAAACGCAATACGCGATGGTGAATTAATACATTCTGGCTGTTATCAATCTAATAAAGATTATGGCAGAGTAGAATATAAAAATCTCGCATTATGGCTTCATAAAAAATACGAAGAAAACCAGAATTTTTGTGTTCCCTTCCCAAATTGGTTAAAGGCAAAAATGGAGAAGGAACTTGATTGCAACGCTATCAATGGATTAACGATGAAACGGAAGTGTAGTAATTTGTTAAAATTTAATGAAAATGATATAAAGCGACTGTTAGAAAATTTTGAAGAGAAAGAGATTTATATAAATATCATTGAAAACCCATAAAAAGGACGAAAATGACCCGAACAGACCCGATTCCAAGCCCGAAAAATTGGCAAAAATCATGTATGAGGGAATCGTGCGCTACACAAGGGCGAAAGATGCTCACGTTAGAGAGAAAAACTGTGGTTTTGCGGTTGACTTCTCCGGCGATGGGAGGGTTACTGTGCGTACCGAAGAATATTGACAATAGTGGAGAAAATAAATGAGCAACGATAAACGTGATCTGGTTGTAATCAGGCAAATTATGGCTCTGCAGAACAAAACGACGAAAGAATTGAACGACCTCTGGGACAAGATGTTCGGGATACCTCCGGCGGTAGCCAGCAGGCAGCATATGATTGCAAAACTGGCCTACCGCATTCAGGAATTGGCCTATGGCGGTCTCGACGAAGCCACTGAAAACAAAATCCAAGCGGCTGTGAGAGAGATCAGCAAGCCAAAGAAAGCAAACGAAAAGCCGTATAAAAAGTTCCTGCCTATGCTCGGCACAAGAATTGTAAAGGAGTATCGGGGAGCGACGCATGAAGTGATGGTCGTCAGCAACGGATTCGCCTACGCCGGAGCGATTTACAGTTCTCTATCGGCTGTAGCTCAGAAAATTACCGGCACCAAGTGGAACGGATACAAGTTTTTCCAATTGTCAAGATCCGAACACAACAGTTTTTAGAAATTGGAGATTAGATCGTGAAAATTCAGCAATCTAAAAGACACAGCGGATCCAATGGCAGGTTGGTAAGGTGCGCAATTTATACGAGAAAATCCTGCGAAGACGGTCTCGAACAAAACCGCAACGTAAGTTTTTGGCGATCTGTATAAATCCAAGATATGAGTTAAACTTACTGATATATTAGCAGATATGGCTTTTGCATATCTCATTTTATCTAAAAATATCCGGTTGCATCCGCTAAAATTTAGTGCCATAATTGAGGCCATAGAATACAAGATCGAGGAAATAATATGCTGTCGGACGCGGCGTGCAAAAATGCCAAGCCAAAAGAGAAGATTTATGCTGTTACGGATGGAGAAGGCTTGTATTTAGAAATTCATCCGAACGGCAGTAAATATTTGTGCCGCCATGTTATCGTGAAAATTGTAGTACACTGTGGCTCCAATCAGAAGGAGTAGTGTTATTGCAAATTTTATGTGATGACGGCAATGTAATAGAAGCGCAAACACCTTACGAAATTGCAATTTTTCACGAATTAGTTCACTGGTTTCAGTTTCTGTTTGATCCGATCCGTTTCCATATAGAGATGAATAATATGGGAGACACAATCAATATTTGTGGAGAAAATAATGGGCAAATATGGACTAATATGGGAAAATATTATAAAATATATTTGAATAATCTTTTAGTCGGAGTTGAAACCTGGGAACGCAAGGCTAAAGTCGCTAAAATATGGGAAGCTGCAAAAGACAATGCGATTGGATTTCATGAAATGAGAGTGATTCTCGGAGAATCATGTGACGGTTCCGTAGATAGTATTTATGACCTCATTTCTGAGAATGCTATGAGAATTTTTCTGCAATATTCTATACGTATTGGATGTAATC
>JAITAC010000079.1 GCA_031284345.1 Holosporaceae bacterium
TCCAAAGTATCCACAAGAATTTTTCCCATTTCAATGTATTGCGTAAAAATAAGGGTTTTCTCGCCCAGATCATATATCTCGCTAAGAATTTCCTCCAGTATCTTACTTTTTCCCGACTCATCTAGAGATGCCGCACCGGCCCTTTTTCCAAATTGAGCCGGATGATTGCATATCTGCTTTAAAGAATTTATGAGTTTCAAAACAAGTCCTCTGCGATTAATTCCTTCGCTCTCTTCAATTTGCTTCATGGAAGAATTCAATATTTCTTGATAAATTGCCGCCTGATCTTTTGTTAGAGAACAATATTTATCGTTTTCTAATTTTTCCGGAAGATCCTTAATGATATTCCTATCGCTTTTGCATCTGCGCAAAATAAATGGGCTCGTAATTTTTATAAATTTATCAAGGCAATCTTTGTTGCGTTCTTTTTCGATTGGAGCGGCAAAATTTTTGTTAAAATCGCTCTGAGTACCAAGATAATTTTTATTGGTAAAATCGAATATGCTCCAATATTCAAGCAATCTATTCTCTACCGGAGTACCACTCAAGGCTATTTTATGTTTTGTTTCCAGCAATTTTATGGCTTTCGTTTGCAGTGCAAGTGGATTTTTTATATTTTGAGCCTCATCCACAATTATTAGAAACCAGCGGTGTTTTTGAAATTGTTTTTTATCGCCATAAACAAGTCCGTAGGAAGTGATAACTACATCTGCTTCTGAATTCAGTTCTCTTTTGCTTCCGTGATAGACCACAAATTTTAGATCTGGAGCGAACCGCTCTATTTCTCTGGCCCAGTTTGTCAGCAAGCTAGTCGGCGCAACGACTAAAATTTTTTCTCCTTCTAAAATTCCGTTATTTTTTAGATGCAACATCGTCGCTATGACCTGCACTGTTTTTCCAAGTCCCATATCGTCGGCCAGAATACTACCGAATCCAACGTCTATGTTCTGCACAAGCCAATTGAATCCTCTTTCCTGGTATTCCCGGAGCTGAGTATTCAAATTGGACGGAACTTTTCGGGACTTGTATTTTTTCATTTCCGAAAATAATTCTTGAATCTGTTCATCTAAATTCACCGTAGCGGATTCGTAGCTTTCGGCCAGCATAGCCTGCATTAATTCGTTTTGCGATAAAGTTCTCGGAAGAGATTCGAAGCGCTTCAGCAGTGACTCCATAGCTTTTTCGTCGATTAGCACGTACTGATTTGCAAAGCGCACTAATCCTTTGGATTTTTTCAGCAGCTTTTTGAATTCTTCTAGACTAATATTGCAGTCTCCGATGGCGATCGTCCAATCGAAATCCAACAGTGATTCGAGAGATAGAAAACCTGTTCTTGAATCTTTTATTTTTTGTTTGGCTTTTAAATTTAGCGCTATATTGGGCGTAAAAATCTTCTGCAATGATTTGGGAAGTGCTATAAAAACACCAATGGATTTTAAAGTCGGAAGTATAGTGAAAAATATCCTTGTAAAATTTTCTTCCTCAAAAATTGCCGCTTTCTTTTCGTCGATTATGTTTTCCAACTCCGGAAGGTGTTCAGCGACAGAAGAAATATCAGATAAAATTTCCATTTTCGTTGTTGCGGAAACGTTCTCAAAGGCTTGCTCTAGAGTTAGCGGCTCGCGTTGTTTATCCAAAATTACTTTTACGTCCAGCGAAAAATTTTCCCCTCTATCTTCTATCGCAAGATATAATTTATGCGATTTTACGGTGAGATAAAGATTGCTTAGCCATTGATTGATTGCGTTTGGAGTTTCTATCTCACTGAAGTTCGAGAATTTGTGCGCCTTCGCCGAAAAGAATAAATCAGAAATTAAATCTTCGCGCATTTCCTGTAAACTGTAAGGCGGCAGATTCGACACTCTGGATGCTACTAAAATAGCAACAAGAGAATTTATTTGTTCTTTGGCATCTACAACATTTTCCACTATTGAAGGACAGCTACGAGACATCTCATCGATAATGTCACGAATTTTCTCGTTGAATAGCGCTGGAATCCAGCGGATAAAAGTTTCTCCGGAGCTATTTTGTAAAATCTGAGGAATTAGCGCTATGCTTTTCATAAGTTTTACCGTCAACTGAAAAACCATGTGGGAAAATCTCAGATTCTTATTTAGATAAGGTAATGCTGATATCGGTATCGAGCTAAAAAAATCGAACAGATTTGTGAAAATTTTTTGAGGTACATCTTTTCCGGAGTCAGAATTTATTTTTATTATTTTGTGCTGATCATTTATGGATATCTCAAACGTATTCCAGCTTTCTATTTCGCCAAATTTTTTTATGAAGTCTTTCGGGGACGGTTCTTTATTATAGCCAAGTGGTTTGATCAAGTTATAAAAAAGTTTTATTTTCCTCGGTAAATTTTTTTCATAAAAAACGATATTTGCCTTCAATATATCAAATATCGTGGATTCCAAATCGGGTATTTGGGACAAATCTATGTTATAGATTGATGAGTCAAAATCAATATTTTTTTGCGAGTTGGTATGTTTAAACAGCGATTCTATTTTTAAAATAGGTTTTTTTGCGTTTAGTTTACCTTCTTCGAAATTTCCGATTAAATCGAAGATATTGCAATCATGAATATTAAACACAATGGATGGATTTTTATCTATTTCATCGCAGATCAGATATATTACGGCGGCAATATGTTTACACGGCATAGCGTAATCGGGACATGAGCAGTCTGCTTTAACGTCTTTCCAAGTTCTGGGAAATAAATTAATACCGGCCTGGGTAAGTGCGTCAAATATTTTTAGCGGCAAGCGTCTATTTATGAGAGCGGATAAAATAGACGGCGATTTTTCTATTATCTCCCGAATAATATCCTTATGTTTTTTGGAAAACTGTTCGAAATTTATGGTTACTTTGTAAGGAGTCGGCCTAGAACCTTGCACTCTGGCACTTACTGTATCCCCTACGATTTTTATATTTGATGCTGCTCCTTTATTAGCGTAGGTGCGTCCTCTTGGAAGGCGATTTTCGTCATCTATGTCTTCGAACATATCCAACCATTTACGTCCCCACCAAGTTTTACCGTAATTTTTTTTCATTGTAAGACTCTATACAAAATATTTTTGACCTTTGTCGCCTAATTTTAGGATCATTTTTGATCCGAGAAATTTTTTAATGGTGGAAGAATCGAACTAGGAGCGAAACATATCCGGAGGTATTCGAGCGCGCTCAATTCTGATACACCAGTCTGACACAAAACTTTAAGAAATTAGCGCCAGGGGCTAGTATAATATATTTTCCTAATATTCGGAATATAAGATTTTATAAGTTTATAAGGTATTTTTATTTGTGTCTATGGAGAATAGACCACAGAATCAAGAATATCAGAATTCGCAGGATGGTCAGCCAAAAAAACAGAGGCTCTGCGCGAACACTAATAAAGAAATTTGCGTAATTAGTGGAGATGCATAAGGGAGTACTAGATATTTTTAAGAAATAGTTCTATATAATGTGATGAAGTTTTTGTGAGCGAAAGGAATACCATGGCAAATACTACCACGACAACAACAGCTCCTGCATCCGCTGGAGCGACGGTGGGATCTTCTGGGTCTTCGGGATTTATGGGAGCAATGGCTCCGTTTTTTCTCATAATTGTGGTCTCTTATTTTTTGCTAATTCGCCCGCAGCAGAAAAGAGAAGCGAAAAAGCGCGCCATGATCGACACTCTGAAAAGGGGAAATATGGTTGTGACGTCCGGAGGGATCATCGGCAGCGTATATAAAATAATGAAAAACGGAGAAATATCGCTTGAAGTCGCCGAAGGTGTGCGCCTAAAAGTACTAAAGACGTCCATTGCGGATATATTGACGAAAAGTTCCGAAGAAGACGATAAAGATGATGAGAACGATAAAAACGATAAAAATGATAAAAACGATAAAAACGATAAAAATGATGACGCGAAAATAACTCCTTCCGCCAATAATTCTCCGAAAAAAAATGTAATCAAGAGTACGTCGAAAAAGGAATCCGCCGGAAAATCTTCTGTAGTTGTTCAAAAATAAGGAGAAACAGATGAATATTCAAAAATGGAAAGAGATTTTTATAGCATGTGTTTGTGCTTTTGGGATTTTATTCGTGTTGCCGAATATTTTACCGCAATCTGTAGTGAATAATTTCCCCAGCTGGATGCCGCATCAGCAGGTTTATCTGGGGCTGGATCTGAGGGGAGGAGCGCATCTGCTGCTGGAGGTTGATCTGGAGAGCGTAAAAAACGACTACCTGAATCAAATTTTGGACGATGCCCGAACTACCTTAAGAAAAGAATCCATTCCCTATGCTGCCAACTTTCCCAAGTCGATTTCCAGAGACCAAAATTGCGTGGAATTTGATTTGAAGGACGATTCTTTTGGGAACAGGGCGAGAACGGCATTAGCTTCCGTTGATCCGGATTTTAAAGTTGAAGTTTCTGGCGCTCACGTAAAAATTTCTCCGATGCCGGAAGCGCTTAAGAAAAAAGGAATGGACGCCGTAGATCGCTCCATAGAAATTGTTCGCAAAAGAGTCGATGAAACTGGCACGCGAGAAACCAACATTCAGCGGCAGGGCGACGATCGCATTTTGCTCCAGATTCCGGGTCTGCAGGATCCTTCACATGTAAAAGAAATGCTGGGACGCACCGCAAAAATGACATTTAGACTCGTAAATGAAGAGGCTCCAGAAGTGATGGATCGGAAAAAGGCGGTTGCTCCGGTAGGCTACGTTTATCTGAGATCTTCTGACTCGGGAAAATATATAGCCGTAAAAAAACTGGCGTCTGTTGGTGGAGAGACATTGATAGATGCTCGTCTCACCCAGGACGAATATAATAATCCGTCTGTAAGTTTGACCTTTAACAGATCCGGTGGGAAAAAATTTGGCGAAATCACCAGCGAGAACGTTAATAAGAGATTCGCTGTGGTTCTGGATGACACAATAATCAGTGCACCGAAGATAAATCAGCCGATTATGGATGGACATGCGATCATTACGGGTCATTTTACGGTGGAGAGCGCCAATGAATTGGCGTTACTGCTGAGAGCCGGCGCGCTACCTGCTCCTTTGAACATCATCGAAGAAAAAACCGTTGGGCCAGATTTAGGAGCCGATTCCGTTCGTTCCGGAGTGCTGGCGACCATCATATCTGGTATTTTTGTCCTTGTGTTTATGTATCTCTGGTATTCGAATTTTGGGCTTATCGCGAACGCTGCCGTTGTGGTGAATATTATTCTGCTGATAGCTGGATTATCGTGTCTGCAGGCGACATTAACACTGCCGGGTATCGCCGGCATAGCCCTCACCGTTGGTATGGCCGTTGATGCAAATGTGCTCATAAACGAACGCATAAAAGAAAGCCTGAGGCGCGGCTCCAAATGGCTAAAGGCCATTGAAGACGGCTACGCCTTTGCCATGACGTCTATTGTTGACTCGAATTTAAATACAATAATAGGAATGTCCTGTCTCTATATATTTGGAACCGGTCCTGTTAGAGGGTTCGCCATTACCACCATTTTGGGAACGCTGATATCTTTCTTTACGGCGACCACCCTGACGAGATACATTATTTCTCTCTGTATGAAATCCAAACATCAACTTTCAATTCCTATGTAAGAAAGGAGCGAAGCCGTGGAACTTTATAAAATTATCCCCCATGATACGAAAATAGATTTTGTATCCAAAAGAAAAATTGTATTCCTGATTTCAGCAATAGTGATGCTGATCAGCATTCTGGCCTTCTGCTTCCATAAACTCAACTTCGGAGTGGATTTTCAAGGTGGATTCGTGTTGGAGGTGAGAACGCAGCAGACTGCTAACATCGGAGATTTGCGGGAAAAACTAAATAAATTGGAAATAGGAGAGGTCTCCTTGCAGGAATTTGGCTCAGACCGAGATGTTCTTATCCGCATGCCTAGCAGCGGCGATGAAAATCTGCAAGGACAAAATGCCGCTCTCGACAAGGTAAAAACCGCTCTCGGCAATGGTGTCGAATACAGAAAAATAGAAAAGATAGGTCCGAAGGTCGGGAAAGAGTTGGTGCACAATGCTTTGCTGGCTGTTAGCATATCGCTGCTTGCCATTTTATTATATGTCTGGATACGGTTCGAGTGGCAATTTGCCATCTGTGGCGTCATTGCACTTGCTCACGACTGTTTAGTGCTAATGGGACTTTATTCCCTAATTCACTATTTTGAATTTAACGTCAATGCAATAGTTGCACTGCTAATGACGGCCTGTTATTCAATTCACGACACCGTTGTGGTATTCGATCGAATACGAGAAAACATGATGGCCTATCGGAATTTAACCATCGTGGATTTGCTAAATAAGTCCATAAATGAAACATTGTCCAGGACACTCTTAACATCGATCACTACGGTACTATCGCTGCTAGCCTTGTGCTTTTTTGGTGGAAAAGTCATCTTTGATTTCTGTTTTCCTATTTTATTCGGATTGATGTTTGGAACATTTTCCTCCATTTGCCTAGCTGCTCCGCTGCTGTTGTTTACGGGCATCAGAATCGATGGTAAAGATCTAGAAGTGGGACTGGCAAAATAAAATGAAACCCGTTGTCGCAATAGATGGCCACGCCGGCAGTGGTAAGGGAACAATGGCTCGAATGCTGGCCTCCTATCTGGGATTTGCGCACCTGGACAGCGGGGGCCTCTACCGCATAGCGGCCTATATGCAGTTAAACTTGTCGCAGTTTCAAGGATCTCCACCAGAAAACTTGGTATCTCTGTTATCGAAAATGTCTATGCAAGATTTATTAGAAATGCAGCGACAAATTTCCGAAGACGTTCTTCGATCCGACATCATGAGCATTGCCGCATCGTCCATGTCTAAGCTTCCGGAAGTCAGAAACGTAATAACAAAATTTATCAGAGAATTCGCCGCTGATCCCGGCAGAAATTTCTTAGGTTCCGTCATAGACGGCCGCGACATAGGCTCTGTCGCCGTTCCGAACGCAGTCTGTAAAATATTTTTGACCGCTGAACCACAAATTAGAGCAAAACGTCGCTTCAAGACACTAAAAGCTAAAAATAGCTCAGTTACATTTGAAGAAATATGCCAAAATATAATTGCTAGAGATCAGCAGGATTCCTCCAGGGACACTGCTCCATTGACTTTAAATGACGACTATATTATTATCAACACTTCAAACGAGACAATTGAAGAATCATTTGAAAAAATTGTAAAAATAATCTGTGATTCCGTAATTAATAGATGATGCATTACTTTACTTGCACAAAAAATATCAATATAGATATATTGGAATATTTTAATGGTTAATTAATAATATTTTTGTATAGTAGACCTTTGGGAGGAAGTCTATATTTTGAGTAAATTGATCAAAAATATCGGGGAAAAAAAAGATGCCAGTCCTTCGAAAAAAAGGATAGCACTTTTTTTGCTATTCTTGAACGTCGTGACGTCGGCTGCAGTCAGTATTTATATCCCGTGCCTAAAAGAGATGGCCTTCGATCTAAATACCACTAACGCTCTGTTGCAGATGACCATCGTTATACATCTGGTGGGAGAATTTATCGGGCGTTTTTCCTGTGGTCCGCTCATCGATTTCTACGGAAGTCGACGCGTCGTGCTGCCGGCTCTGATGCTGTCAATTTTAGGCCATCTGGGCTGCTTTCTGGCGGACTCCCTTCCATTGTTTATGGTCATGAGATTTTTGCAGGCCATTGGATCCAGCGTTATCTACATTGTTTCCGTCGAAATTATCATCGCGGAATTCAATAACGAAAACGAAAGAAATGGCGTGGTGGGCATACTGGAGCTTTATCAGCCCATAGCCTGGATTCTATCGCCGTTTGTCGGGTGCATCTTTGCGGAAATACACAGTTGGAGGTTGTCGTTTCTGATGCTGATGACATCTCAGATTTTCGGTTTTTTTTTCTTCTGGATATATCACGAGCGTACAAAAAATCGCATTCACGCTGTCCTCTCGGTGGCCAAATATGTTTATGACTATGGTTCAGTCCTAAAAAATTCCCATTTTGTGACCTATGCTCTTATTCCGGGATTATTTTCCGGTGGGTACATGATATTTGCCTCTAATTCTCCCTTCATATGCGCTCGAATTTTTGGAAATAGTTCCGCCTACATAGCCATATTTCAGGCGATCCCATTAATATTTTATGTGCTTGCTACATTTGCCTATCGCTATATTATCCGGGTATCCAGCATAAAAGCCGCCAAAAAAATAGGCATAGGCATATACGCTATTTTCGGCTTCTACATGGCCTTTGTGGTCACATTTGAAGAAGCTTGGACAGCGTATCATCTTCTGGCGCTGATGTGTGTGCAATGCGTGGGAAGCGCTTTTCTGGTGCCGGTTTCCATTTTGAAAGCGCTGCAGTCATCGGCTCACATTTCTTGCATAGGAGCATCGACGGTGGTGGTTTTTCGAAACATTATCATGTCGTTGTGTATATCAATGGGAACCAGAATGAGCGAAAGTATTACCATGATCATGGGAGCTGTGTTCATGACGGTGGGAACAGTTTTGGTGCTCATGTTCGCCAGAAAAATAATGAAGAAGCGCTATTTGAAAAAAATAAATAAAATGGACTTTTAAGTTTTTTAGCCTCATCACCCGACGAATTGCGGCGAAGCTTGATTCTGCGATCCATATTCATTTCACGTGAGAAAAGGAGGCCTGAAACGGCAGTTCTATTTTACTTTTTCTCATACCTTATGGATATTCATAGAATTAGTCTAGAGGTAATACCAAACGTCATTTTTAATTATCGAAAAAAAACGCCTACAGGACTTAAAAATCAACATATCATTTCGATAGTTAAAATGAAGAATGGTATAAGACCTCAATCCCATTATTATTTTTGGGGAGCATCATTTCTGTTTTTAGCCGCAAACTTGGTAATTGTTTGTGCTTTTTCGCTCCAGTGGTTCTTGGGGTATTCTTTCAGCAAAGCGTTGTAAGCTCCGACAGCTTCGGTGTTAAGTCCGATGCTATCGCAGCACTCGATGGTTCTGTAGTAAGCTTCTGGACAATGTTTGGTATGTCTCATGCGCGTTATGATGAAATTGTATCTGCCGATGGCGGAAAGGGCATTTCCATTTTTCTGGTAGAATCTTCCAACGGACATTTCGTGGGCGGCGATTATATCATCGAGTATTATAATTCTTTTTAAACAATCATCTCGGTAAATGGAGTCTGAAAATTTGTTAGCGAGTTCCATGAAGATAAGTTTAGCTTCATTGGCGGCTTTTGCGTCGCGTCCCACCGACGACACCTGCATGTATATGCACATGGCTCGCAGATACATTGCATATGGAACAAGCTTATGTGATGGATGATATCTCAGAAAGACTTCCAGCAATTTCAGTGCTTCTTGATAATTGGACGCCAAAAAATAGCAGTAGGCGGATAAAACCTGTCCTTCACTTGCCTTGGCCGCATAGGGAAACAGCACCTCCATTTCCTTAAAATTAGAGGCCGCGTCAGAATATTCTCCGGATTTCATTAGCTTGTATGCTTCATTATACAAAGCATCAACATTTTTTCTGCTTGGATCGTCTTTGTTGGATGAACATGCCACCACAACCAACGAACAACATACTAAAAGACGATTGTGCATATACCCTTCTCCTTATTTTTGCTAAGACCTACCTTATGCCAGTGGAACCGTAGCCGTTCTCGGAACGGATGGTTTCATCCAGAGAATCCACCACCTGCAGCGAAACATGCTCGCATTTGTGCACCACCAGCTGAGCTATTCTCATTCCACGTTCCACCGTAAAATCTTTTTCCCCAAGATTTATCAAAAGGACCTTCAATTCTCCGCGATAGTCACTGTCGACGGTTCCTGGGCTATTCATCACTGTTATTCCATACTTATGAGCCAATCCTGATCTTGGCCTAATTTGCGCCTCAAATCCCAGCGGAAGAGCTACTGCAATGCCGGTGGGAACAAGTACTCTCGTCCCTGGTTTTACTATGGTATCAGTGTCGATGGCTGCTCGCAAATCCAGACCGGCACTTTCTTCGGTGGCGTATGCGGGAATAGCGAGTCCATTTCCATTTTCCAGAATTTTTATTGGTACACGCATGCATTTCCTTTCTAATAATTTAGTGTTTCTTGTTTATTTTAATGTTTTATTTTCCATAGCAAAATCGCTCAGGAATTTTTTCAAGCCTTTCTTTTTGATTATTCCAGAAATTCCTGCTCTTTGAGCCTGTCCCATGCTTATTTCGTCGATGATAACGTCGAATATGCGCGGAGCTTCTTTTATCATGTACACGGACCAATCCACCGTCAGCTTATCCGACTTATTTCCGCCGTTTTTGGATACTTGAGTACGCACTACCCAGTGATTGCTGGATTTTTTGGTAACTTTTATTACTTCGGCACTGGCGTTTCTGTATTCGTACAGCTTTGAGGAATAAAACGAAATCATCATATTGGTGCAGGCGTCCACGAACGTTTTTAGTTCCTCTGCCGTGATTTTTTTGGCATTGCTTCCCAAAATAAATCGCGCAACTGACTCCGTAGCAAAAGTCTTGGACACAATATCTTTGATTTTTTCCTTAAATTGATCCACTGTGACATCGCTAGAAACCAATGAAATGGCGTCTCGTATCACCTGCTCCACGAGTTTCCGAGGAATATTGGCCAATTGTTTATCTTCAGTGGTACCGCTACTATTGGTACTTTTATCGGCATTGTTTTCGCAGGAACCAGTACTGGGCAAACCAAAAAACGTGATTGTACAAAAAAGCAATGAGTAAATTTTATTCATGACACCTCAACAAAACTTAAGTAACATACAACATACCATGGATTAGAAAAAGTATTTCAGAGGCCGTTGCATAGTGACTTTTTCTCGCAATTGACGCAGTCAGATTCTCATGTGCAGGAAATACTGCGCTACGACACGAGTGTCTGCATTCTTCTTTATTCTTGCAAGAGAAATCGCATTATGCAACGGTCTCTTTCATATCCAACCAAGTATTATAATCAACGACGTGTGATTTTTCCACAAAAAACTGTGGGGTTGAAAATTTTTCTAGGACAGCTGAAAAATAGATTTTTTTTCGAAAGAGCATTCGCGAATATCGCAGTTCTCAGCGTATTACGGCAGACCTTGATTCTGAGATTTATTCTCCATATTTATTATATTTATAGTCCTCCGGTGGGCGCGGCACGGATTCCCACCCATATCATATATCAAAAAATATTTTAAAAATTCGTTAATCTACAAAATCAATGTGTAATAGAATCCGTGGGATGGTGACCCGGATATAATTTCAGCTGTGACATGGCTTCTCCAATAACAATTGCCGCGGCGATGGCCATATTTATGGATCGGCGTTGCGGAAGCATAGGAACCCTGACACGATATTTTAGGCGGGCAAGATCCTCCGGCAGAAAACCATAATGTTCGGATCCCACCAAGAGAATGTCATTGGCGTCGTAGGCGAAATCATAGTGGCGCAGCGAGGACGTGTGCTCATTGGATTCCAGTGCGACGATTCTTCTGTCCGGATATTTTTTTCTAAACGCTCCAAAGGAG
>JAITAC010000050.1 GCA_031284345.1 Holosporaceae bacterium
ACACTCCGTGAGGAATTTTGGACAAAAGATCTCGTCGTGACAACTGCAGAAGATGCAAATTCTGAGTTGCAAAAGTATATCAGAAAATACAACTACTCCCGACCTCATAACTGCTTGCAGGGTATGACCCCTATGGAGTATATTAACTCAACCTATGGAAGACTAAATCTGTCTCATATCTCATGAACTATTACACCCACTGTTGCGCGCGACACAAATTCCTACGCATATCATGGTAGCAAAAACATCTTAAAAATTCGTTAATTTATAAAAATTTTTCGCCGTTAACGAAATTTTTACATTTTTCTGATAAAATGATAATTGGTGGAAGAGGTGTCGGCGCACAACTTGGGGTTGTAAATGTGTGAAATAAACTTCAAAATCAGGACGTTCCAGGATCAGTAGGGAGGATTGGAATATTTATCTCCTACTTGGATAACCTATACAATGTTGGCTCTAGGGAACTTTCGAGAGCATTTTTTGGGTAACAACTCGAAAAAAAATCAGTTTCGGCAAAAAATAAAATTTAAAAAAGCAAACTATAGAGTATAATTATATTATTTATTAATGGGTTAGGAGTAAACCAATGAATAACATATATAAAAATATTGCACTTCTATCAGTATTGGCAACAGTAAGTGTGTTCGCCGAGACCGTAGAAGAATTGGACGAAAATGCGTCGCTGAACGAAATAATCCGCCAAAAAATGTCAGATCCCAATAACGATATGCCGCTTTCTTTCTGCGGAGACTTGAATCTCACCGCCCTTTTCATTAGTCAGGATAAAAACGAAGACTATGACGGATCTTCCGAGTCCTTACAGGGAAATATAGGCCTGATCTACGTCGGCAAGAAAAATAAATTCGGATATGGAGTGGAAATCGGCGTAAAAACAGACTCCGGTTTAATAAAACAAGGCGCCGCCATTATGAAAACAGCGTTTGTTTTTGTGGAAGCCGACACAATCGGTACCATAAGATTGGGATACACCAACACCGCTGCAGATCTATTCTGTATCTGCGGCGATAAATATCTGGTGGGATACGGCGGAGCTGGCAGCGGGAATCTCGGCATATTCTATAATAAATCAGCTGGATCAATCGTGGATACCGGGTTCAGCTGCGATGATAGCAGAGCAGCCAAAATACTCTGGCTGTCTCCGACTCTCTCGGGCTTTTCCATTGGTTTGTCGTTCACACCGGACAGTCGTGACGCAAACTTGTTCTATACCCGACACTGCCTGTTCAAACCTATAAACGAAAAATCATGCTTTTCCCAAATGTCCGCCTACACAAAAAATACAACTACCTGCGGCATTGCCTATGAATTGGGAGCTCCTGATGACTTCAATGCGAAAATTTCCGCATCCGCTTGGTTTGGCAAAGGAAAATCCGGCAGTAGCGACACCATCGAAGTGCACAATGTCCGCGCTTTTAATATCGGAGCTATGCTCGGCTATAAGGATTTTAAAATCTCGCTGGGATATACAGACGCTGGAAAATCCCTGCTGCCAAGAAAATATGCAACCACAGATATGCCAGTAGCTTTCGATGATTCGCGAAATTACGCGCTCTCGGATACCGCAGTTGGCCTAAAACCAGGAGCAGATGCCGGAAAAAGTTTCTCCGTTGGAGTAGCCTATACCTATGAAAAACTGACGGTTTCAGCAGGATATTTCAAATCCGAAGTAAAATTTTCCGATAACGAAAAATCCTCTGCCGACATAATTACTCTGGCTGCCGAATATACCTTCGACAAAACCGTTGGAATGTACATAGAATACGACCACATCTCCAGCAATACTTGCGATAGAGCCCGCATCTATGGAAAAGCCTGCAATTTATCGTCAACAGGGGAAAATAAAGCAAATATCTTAATTATGGGAACTAAAATTAATATATAAAACCCGTTGGACCCCACATAGAAAAAAATTATTCCGGACTGTTGAGATCCAATAATTTCTGACTACGACTCTTTTGGATACAACTTTGAAGTTAGGTTTTAAGTAAGAAGTAATTCTGTTCTATTCTGGAATATCAACAGTCCCACGATTTAATTCTATTGGCTGGCTTACTACTCAACGAATTGCGTTAGGCCTTTATTCTGAGATCTATTCTCCATATTTATGGCGCTCTTGGTTTCCCTGTGACGTGCAACACAGATTTCTGCACATATCATTGCATCAAGTCAACCGTATTTTTGAAATTTTCAGAAGACAGTTTCTCCGGCGTAGAATAATCTCATACCAAATCCCATCAGCGATTAGCCGTTGTCCATCTGGCAGCGCTTGGTACAGAGCGCCTTCCAAAAACAGTTTAGCTAATCCAAAATGAGATTTGGTATCAGAGATGACGAGAGAAAATGGAAAAAACTGTAAATATAACCACTATCCTGTGGCACAACTCCGAGATTAGGAAGAAGAGGGAAAATTGTAAATATAATCCATGTCCGTTCCCGTGGCGCACAAGTCTTGGGTGTAAATATGTGAAATAAGCCTCAGAAT
>JAITAC010000095.1 GCA_031284345.1 Holosporaceae bacterium
GAGCGCTCGTTTATGAGAAGATTTGGCGAAAATGTTCTTGAAGACAAAATCCGAGCTTGGAGGTAGTAAACCCATTTTCTCTTCTTTTTTTACTTTTTCCGTTTTCGTTTGCATCTACAGTTCCGATCACTTAAGATTGCAGTTATCAATTATCTGAAATCATAGCATGACCAGCTTCATTTTGTCAAGAAATTATCGAGAAGTAATTAGGGCTGCCTCATGAAAATTTTTGACACTTTTATGCTGAAATATGAAAAAGTCGTAGCTCCACCAGCAGCATGCGGAATATACTGCATCAGAGGTCTTTGCAGCCATAAAAATGTTTTAATTCAAAGCAAAAATCCTAACAAAAATATCGCTCGTCCTGCAATGACTCTCCGAATTTTATATTTTTATCATTAATTTCAAGCATAACGCCATCGCTTTCATTCTTCATTTTCTTTCTTCTCCATATAATAATAAAGTCGACAACGCCAAATATTTCCGCTTCTAAACCGGATTTCCCCATGCTAGACTCAATCTTGTTTTTTTGGAGAGGAAAACAATTATGTTCAGAAAAATAATCGTAGTAGGCTGTGTGGCTTTTTCGCTAGTTGGCAGCGGGAAGTACTCCGAAAGTATTGATTCACCGACGCCGTGCACCGATCTCATTCCCCGCAGTGTGCTGCTGGCTCATCCGGATAGATTCTGCGTATCCATGAATCACGCCGGAGATAAAATCGCCTATTTGGCTCGGAAAGGGAGCGGGATCGAGTTGCGGGTGGAAGATCTCTCCGGAAATCTGCTGAGAAAATTCGACGTAAAACCGTCCCGGAGGCTCTACAATTTCGTGTGGGCATATACCGGAAAGCATATTCTCATAGAACAGGATAAGGACGGCGATGAAAACGATCACGTCATAGGTTTGGACATCGAAACCGGGTCAACTCGGGATCTTACGCCGTTCGCCGGAGCTAAATCCGGGGTGTACCAAATTAGCAAAAAATATCCGCAGGAAATTATTGTATTCTCTAACAAAAATAACCCGAAATGGTTCGACGCCTATCGCGTAAATATTTTAACTGGAAAAATCGACCTCGTGTTCGAAAGTGCTGAAAAATATACCAATTTTATTTTCGATCATGATTTTAATATAAGAATAGCGGGAGAAACATTGCCGAACGGCGACGTCGCCTATTATCTCATCGAAAACGGGAAGTTCCTGCCTTTCAAGAAAGTCCCATTTGAAGACACCAAAAGCACAAATTTTTTGTCTTTTAACGCCGATAACAAGATAATTTACGCTGCAGAGACTTTTGGCCGAGATAAACAAAGCCTATTCGCCTATGAACTCGATATTCTAACGCCGGAAATCGAAAGATTCCAAAATAAAGCAAAGCCGAGAGGCCGCAAATTTGCTAAAATTTTATTTACAAGCACCGTGGCCGACGTCAATGAAATAATCGCTGATCCCAATACTTTAGCTCCCCAATGTGTCGTTGTTGATTATCTGAGGCCGGAATTTTTTGTCCTGGACAAGGCCATTGCCAAAGACATTAAGTATCTGAAATCCCAATCTGGCGGGAAAGACGTCGACATAGTTACCAGAAACGAATCCGACAACGTGTGGCTGGTGTCGTTGCACGATTCCGATTCTTCCCGCAGGTGGTATCTATATCAACGCGATGCGGAAAAACGCAAGCCGATCTCCCTTAAATTTTTATTTTCCTCCAAACCGCAGTTGGATAAGTATAAATTACAGAAAAAAACTCCCGTTGTGATAAAATCCAGGGACGGACTGAATTTGGTATGCTATCTGACAAAATCCTTTGATTTTCAAAAGGGGATCCCGGGAAAACTAATCGTGTATGTGCACGGTGGACCTTGGTGTCGAGACGGCAACTACTATGAATCGACGGTTCAGCTGCTGGCCAATCGCGGCTACTCTGTTCTGCAGATAAATTATAGAGCCTCCAGCGGATTTGGGAAAAAATTTCTCAATGCCGGCGACGGCAACATCGAAAAAATCCGCAACGACATAATCGACGGCGTGAATTGGGCCATAAATCACAAGATCGCCGCCAAAAACAAGGTCGGTATCATGGGAGCGAGTTTCGGCGGCTATTCCACTCTGGCCGGATTGGCGTTCTCGCCGGATTTGTTCTGCTGCGGAGTGGCGGTGGTGGGACCATCAAATTTGGTCACGTTCATGGAAACAATTCCGTCCTATTGGCTGTCGGAAATAGAAATCGTTTATCGAATGTTCGGAGATCTGAGAACCGAAAAAGGACGCGACTACGCTCGAAAAAATTCTCCGCTTACCTATGTGAAAAATTTCCAAAAGCCATTGATAATTTTCCATGGAAAAAATGATCCACGCGTCAATAAAAATGAGTCTGATCAAATTGTCGCAGCCTTGAAGGAGAAAGGATTACCGGTCGCCTATGTGCTGTATCCGGATGAAGGACATGGTTTTCATCGGGAGCCCAACGAAAAATCCTATCTGGCTATTACGGAAATTTTTCTGGCGAAAATTATGGGCGGACGCTGTGAGCCGATAAATTCGGAAGAGCTCAACGGCTCTTCGCACCAAATTCTCGAGGGTCAGGATTTAATTGGACTTTGAAGACAGTCGGTGTTCAGAATTGATACTCAACGAGAAACTATCCTATGTTTTATTGTATTTACGGCTCTCCCATGGCGCACAACTTGGGAATTGTAAATATGTGAAATAAGCCTCAGAATCACGAGGTCCCAGAATCCGTAGGGCGATAAGATTTACAATTGAGTAATTATATTTTATATGGTAAACTGCAATCCAATTTATGGAGAAAGCAGATGGCTCGTATAACAGTCGAAGATTGCGAAAAAATTGTTGAAAATAGGTTTGAATTGGTAATTCTCGCAGCACAGCGCGCTCGTCAAATTTTCGCTGGAGATAAGGTCACCATAGAAAAAAAAGATGAAAAAAAACCTATCATCGCTCTCCGAGAAATAGCTGCTAGAACAGTTCTGACAGACAAGCTGAAAGAAAAAGCCATAGAAAGATTCAGATCTTTCACCTTCGAAGAAGAATACGACGAAAACCTGGAAGAATTGATGGAAAACGACGCCTATAGTCCATATATTGGTATGGAAGTTCAAGCGCTGGAGTCTGATAATGTATCCATCGTGGACGAAAGTGAACTCGACGCTGGTGAACTCGACGCTGGTGAGCTCGACGCGAGTGATCTCGACGCTAGTGATCTCGATGTGAGTGATCTCGATGCAAATGTAATCGGCGTATAAAAATTTCTCACTTAATTTTTTGGACGCAAAGCGCAACCGACCGAAAATTTTCTCCCCTCCCATGCGAATTCTCTAGTACGCTGATTTGGGCGTATATTTTTTTATTTGCTGAGAAAATCGCCGTTAGAGAAGTTCTAATCCAAAGCAACCTAAAATAATAAACACGCACCGAAAATTACTGGCGTTGATAACTCTTTATTAAGGTTTAGGCGCTATGAATGAAGAATATTTAGGATGGAGTTTGGTTACGGAGAATGTTTTGAAAACGGAGATGAAGGACAGTTATTTCCAGATAATTACTTGAAAAAACAATAATTTTCCACCCCTTCGTTTTGCCCAAAAGGGGAAGAGTGTCTTTTGCCTTGGAGTTCAGCATTTGGTTTACCGAATTTAGCGGCTCATCCACAGTATTGGTGATTTTTTTTGTATATGAGGAGGGAACCATGGCGGTACGGTCAGCGGACGATTTTACTATTGTTGAGTTTTCGCCCGGCAGAAGACGCTTCGGCGGACTGCGAGCCGTCTATGTCGGATTGATACTCAGCATTTTCAGTTTGCTTTACTCTACTCTCTCAACTGAAGTTGCGGAAGCTACAGACCTCTACATAATTAGCGGATGCGGAGGCGGTGGCGCAGGCGTAGACGGCGACGGCATCGGCGGAGGCGTCAGCGGTAATAGTGGATCTGGTAACGACACAGATATTAGTTATCAATTTTACACCCGAGGAGGTAATGGCGGAAATAGCCTTGGCGGTGGAGGCGGCGGCGCATTTTTGGGTCTTCTTCCTAGTGATAACACCACTGCACTGAGTGGCCATGATGGCGGTGATGGCGGTGATGGCGGTGATGGCTATTGGAACACATCGGTCATCACACATACTGAGGAGGAACTCACGCTTTCCAATGGAATCAGGAGCAGCGATACTAATGG
>JAITAC010000100.1 GCA_031284345.1 Holosporaceae bacterium
AGATCCCATCTCTGATTTGCCATTGTCGACTGGACAGCGACTGGTACAGTACGTACTCCGCAAGTTGCTTGGATAATTCAAGAGTGGATCTGGTATTAGATCCCATCTCTGATTTGCCATTGTCGACTGGACAGCGACTGGTACAGCACGTACTTCGCAAGTTGTTTGGATAATTCAAAATGGGATCTGGTATTATACCAAGTTCAGGTTTACCTGCTCAAATAACATCGTTGATTTAGAGGCAGCACAGAACATGTATTGAACAATCTGTAACTGAATTTGGTATGATGTTGAGGATCTCCGCCATGGTCGGCGCTGCTCCTGATATGTAACAAAAAAACCGGCCCCGCAGGACCGGTCTTAGGATCAATGAGTATTTTTCGCCGCTATTGTTTTTCGGTGTAATCAGCGTCAACGACTTTTTCATCATTTCCAGATGATGACGACTGCTGCTGCTGTTCGCCGGAAGATTGTGCCTCTTGCGCCGTTTTATGCACAACTTCTCCCGCCTTGGACATCGCTGCCACAAGCTTCTCGGACGACTGCTTGATGGCTGTGATATCGTCACCCTCTAATATTTTTTGAAGACTATCCGAGGCAGTTTGTATGTCATTTTTCATGCCTTCTGGAATTTTTTCTCCGTGCTCCGCCAGAAGTTTTGCAGCACTATTGACCAGCTCCTGAGCCATATTTCGCTCCTGAATCAGATCTCGGCGTCGTTTATCTTCTTCGGCGTTGGCTTCGGCGTCTTTTATCATCTGGTTGATTTCCGTTTCGCTTAATCCACCAGACGCCCTGATGCTGATGGCCTGTTCTTTGTTAGTGGCCTTGTCTTTTGCCGACACATGCACGATACCGTTGGCGTCTATGTCGAACGTAACCTCTATCTGAGGCATGCCTCGGGGCGCCGGAGGAATCCCCGTAAGATCAAATTGCCCCAGTAGCTTGTTGTGCTCTGCAATCTCGCGTTCTCCCTGGAAAACACGAATGGTAACACCGCTCTGATTATCTTGGGCCGTAGAAAATATCTGGCTCTTCTTGGTTGGAATTGTTGTATTTCTGTCGATAAGACGGGTAAATACCCCTCCCAGAGTTTCGATCCCCAGCGAAAGCGGTGTGACGTCCAGCAGAAGAACATCTTTTACGTCTCCCTTGAGCACTCCACCTTGAATCGCAGCTCCAACGGCCACAACTTCATCTGGATTCACGCCCTTGTGTGGTTCCTTTCCGAAAAAGTTCTTCACATATTCAACCACCTTCGGCATACGCGTCATACCACCCACCAGCACCACTTCGTCCACCTGACTGGAGGTAATTCCCGCATCCTTCAGAGCCGCTTTACAAGGCTCCATGGTTTTTTTGATGATGTCGTCCACCAGCGCTTCTAATTTTGCTCTCGTAAGCTTCATCGTTAAGTGCTTTGGCCCCGACGAGTCCGCCGTAATAAACGGAAGATTGACCTCCGTCTCAATGGCGCTGGATAGCTCGATCTTTGCTTTTTCCGCCGCCTCCTTGAGACGTTGCAAAGCCATGCTATCGTTTCTCAGGTCTATGCCGTTGCTCTTTTTGAATTCGTCCGCTAAATAATCAATGATGCGCTTATCAAAATCCTCGCCACCAAGGAAAGTATCACCGTTTGTGGCTTTCACCTCGAATACGCCTCCTCCGATCTCCAAAATGGACACATCAAAGGTCCCTCCGCCAAGATCGTAAACGGCTATAATCCCCGAATTCTTTTTATCAAGACCATAGGCCAATGCCGCCGCCGTTGGCTCATTTATAATGCGTAATACATTTAATCCGGCTATTTTTCCGGCATCGCGGGTGGCTTGTCTCTGAGCATCATTGAAGTAGGCCGGAACTGTGATAACCGCTTCCGTAACCTTCTCTCCGAGAAAATTCTCGGCCGCTTCCTTCATCTTCTGTAAAATAAACGCACTTATCTGACTTGGACTGTACTTGATTCCCCGAGAACTAACCCAGGCATCACCGTTGTCAGCGGCAATTATATCATAGGATGCTTTGTATTTGTTTAAATATTCGTCGTCTCTCTTCCTACCGATAAGTCTCTTGATGGCATAAAAAGTATTTTTGTGGTTCGTGACCGCTTGCCTCTTCGCCGCTTGCCCCACAAGCCTCTCGTTACTCCCGGTGAAAGCTACTATCGACGGAGTGGTTCGAAAACCTTCCGCATTCTCTATAACGCGTGGATTCCCACCATCCATAATTGATACACAAGAATTCGTTGTACCAAGATCTATACCAATAACTTTACTCATAATTCCCTCCTTAGGCAAATTAAAAACGCAAAGCCCCTCAAAAGAGCACTCTGCTAATACAGTAAATAATCGCGGAACCCTACCATAGGCATCCCACGTCCCAGAGAAAATCCCCCCAGGATGGTTTTATTATAATATTATCTAGAAAAAAGTCAACAAATATTTGCAAAAAAATATCATTTAAATAAAGGGGCACAAAATCCCAATTTTTTTTTCGACGCCCGCGGCCGCCAAAATAAAATTCCGGATATCGACTGCCCCAATTATTCTTTTCCCTAAAGCCCAAAAAGCGATTCTATTACCGGAATATCATTCGTTAATGGAATTTCATTCAGGAAATCCACAAAAGGCATGCTATTGTAATTATTCATGTCGCACATCATACGAAATATATCTGAATCATCATCGTTGTAGAGCATAATTAATCCGGCACGGACAGTTGGAGTTGGAAGTACTGGCCCTAAATACTTGACGTAATAAACAATGCATCTGGATTGGCCGTCATTGAAAAAATTCAAATGATGGCTGTTGGGAGAAATACTCAGATCTTTAATAGGACCATGAAATGATATGCCGCTTTTCCCAAAATAAATAATATTGCTGGCCGGCTTATCTCTTGTAAATACCTGCGCCCAACATTCTACATTGGTGTCGACGCTGGATCCTTTATACTTATCCCAAAATGGCCATTGGGGCTTTAGCGCACAAGGTGTCATTCTATCTACTAGACCGAAAGCATACGTTCCGCTCAGATCTTGTACCGAAAATGTAAATTTCCCGGGGGTAGGATCATTAATTTTGAGTATATCTTTTACGGCCTGACATTTGGTATTACTATTAATATCCGCACAAAATTGTACGCTCGGTTGACCGTTATACGGATGCACCATCACACAGAGAGGTGTATCTTTATATGCACCTGTGCCAAGGGTGCATTCGCTACCCGTCACCGTGTACTGTCCAAAAACGTTTTTTACGTTTTTTGAAAATGGATCCATGGCTTGAGAAATACCACAGACTGTAAAGCAAACTAGTATTAATAAATTTTTAAACATTCTTCATCCTTTCTTAGCAAAAAATATTGCGCATTTAATAATGACAACGCGCTAATTATAAGACAATATCATTATTTTGTAAATATTATATTAAATCAAAAAAAAATATGTAATTGTTGATGCCAGAATTTTTTACGATACGAACTCCATACCCTACGGATTTTTTTATGAATATGTGAACGGTTCCAAACATAGAAAATAGTCACGGAATCAGGGCCTGCCGGGATTCGCCTGCTGATGGGCTAAAATGTCAACAAATATGTTCCGTTTTTCATTTGATTTTTTTTATTGCAACACAAATATTTTTGCAGAGCTTTACGTTGTAAAAAAATTTTTGTATCTCAACAGCTTTTTCCCAATTGGTTGCTATGGAAATAAAGGCGCCAATTATTTTTTTTATATTTATCAAAAAAAAATTAACTTTTTTTTAACTATTATTATATAATCTCTAATAATTACCTGGAGTTTCTATCACCTATCATGGCTATTATTTTTACTGTTTCTGAAAGATGTAATCGGTGTTTTGCTTTGGATTTTATGTAAAATTATAGACAAAGATATTGGAGGATATCATGATTTTTATTAAAAAAACATTTTTGTTTTTTTTTTCTGGGATGATTTGTGTTTTTTACTGCAATTCTTCTGATGTAGAAGAAAGTACACTATTGAATCGTGTGAAATCTTCGCGAGAGTTCCCTGCAAAGGACGTAGGAAAAAATTTTTCCAGTGCTCCATCAGTTCGAATTGCCTATAACTCTGAGAATGAAAATGAAAATGATTTTTTCATCTCCATGTTACCGGTCATAAAAGACAATGAGCATGAGAAGGAAAAAGGATTAGGAGAAGATGTCGAACTACTGATTCATTATGATAACTCGTCCGGAAACGAGAATTTGAATCATTTCTCTCATGGGGATGTTAAGCCGGATCTTGCAAATGATTCTAAGCCACCTAAAACTTTGCATGCATCCAATGTAATTTCGCCATCTATGACTCCGCGGCCACTTCCACTGCTTACGTCGTTGTTACGTACGAAACAAGACGGCAATTTAGATTATTTTGCTAATGCTAATAATGTTAATACTAGCAAATTATATTTTTCAAATTCTTTAGCGTCCTGTAATAACAGTGGCTATATATCACCGAGCTATGCATCTGTGGCGTCACCGTCTATGCTTGCTTTTGACAGTATAGTATCTCCGACGCCATCGGAAAAAATATCGCCATCCTCTAGTAACGAGGCATTTTTTGGGAGAACGAAGCGGAACGCTGCCCGGAACCAAAATGCACTTTTGGCATATGAAGATTCAAACAGCGAGCCCAGTTCGGGAAAAATATCGCCATCCTCTAGTAACGAGGCGTTTTTTGGGAGAACGAAGCGGAACGCTGCCCGGAACCAAAATGCACTTTTGGCATATGAAGATTCAAACAGCGAGCCCAGTTCGGGTAAAATATCGCCATC
>JAITAC010000017.1 GCA_031284345.1 Holosporaceae bacterium
CAAAATGGGATCTGGTATAAGACCAGATTCCATCAGCGATTAGCCATTGTCCGTCTGGCAGCGCTTGGTACAGAGCGCCTTCCGAAAACAGTTTGGCTAATTCAAAATGGGATCTGGTATAAGACATCAACTTCCCATTAGACTTCTTCAAAACGCCGTTCTCCCCTTATCACCCTACGGGCTACTGCAGGCCTTGATTCTGAGACTTATCTCCCATATTTATTCCACATATTTATTCCACATATTTATTCCACATATTTATTCCCCATATTTATTCCACATATTTATTCCACATATTTATTTCCCATATTTATTTTCCATATTTATTCCGCATATTTATTTCCCATATTTATTCCACATATTTATTATATATATAGTCCCTCCCGTGGCGCGCGACATCAATTCCCACACCTATCATAGTAGCAAAAATATCTTAAAAATTAGTTAATTTATAGAAAAATTTCGCCGTTAACGGAAATTTTACATTTTTCTGCTATTATGGTAATTGGTGGAAGAGGCACCGGCGCACAACTAGGCGAAGAGGAGGGGGAAAAATATGTGAAATAAGCTTCAGAATCAAAATGTTCCAGACCACCTAGGCGATAAGCACTCTTCCTGTATTCTGTTGCTAATCCGCTTCTCGAAGCTCCTCGTACATCAAGTACGCTGCGGTTCTGCGAAACGTCTTTCCTAAAAAATCCTCGAAATTATTTAGCTCCAAAGGAAATTTATTATTTATTCGGTGACTCTTTTTTATTCTCGGTTTCTTCGTTCTTGAGACTATCTATCATTTTTATATATTCTTCCAACTCTATCCGATAGTTGGCGATGAGTTCTTTTACATCAGCTAGCTGATTTTTCGTAACATATCCATCAGAAATGAATGCAAAAATAAGTGTATATTTTTGAACGTTTTCTTCAAATAAAATCATGGTCTTCCCGCATTTCCCGGCAAAATATTTTTCGTTCAGAGATTTCGTCGAATCATTTTTGTCTTGCGCCGTGGCAAAATGAAAATTTGCTTTTGTGCATTTTTCCGTAAATAAATTTATGTTGCAGGGAATTTTCGGAAGCGGTTTCGTGGAATTTTGCAAAAATACAAAAACGGCTGTCCCGGCTGCATTAAAAGTAGATTCGGCCGGCCATAATGCCGCAATCAATCCATTATCTCCGCGAAATGTTCTATATCCCCAGCCATTCGGACATTTGATGACAAACACTCCTTCGCCGGTATAATTATTGTCCGGCGTATCTATGGGAATTGCCTTTGTTCCAAATGCAAAAAGCAGCAATGTGACAATAACGCATAATATTCTAGACATAACTTCCTCATTTTATTTTGTAATTTTATCAAATAAAAGTAAAAAAATAATGAATAAAAACAATGTTTATGGTAAATTTTGTGTTTTGGCAAAAATATTTTTTTGCGAAAAAATCACTTGCTTCCTAATGTAGGCCTGGATCTGCTGGGCGATCAATATTGCTGCACTGAAAGAGTTATTCTATTTAGCCGCGATTTTGGGACGGCGTATGATATTAACAGTTATTAAAATCAAACCGATCCCCAAAAATACCAGAGCTTTAGTTAGAAAATCTTGGCTATATAAGTCGTATAATATTACTCTTAGACATAACAGTCCCGTAAATATTATTGATATGTTTTTAAATCCTGGATTTCTTAGGCGTATGCCTATGATGAATAACGCAAAACACTCCACAAGCCACAAAAACGATAGTAGAACATGGGAAAAACCATTGTATATGAAGAGCGCAATCGCGATTAGTAGTGGATATAGCAAAGCTTCAACATAATATTTGATAATTATTCTGTGAGACTTTAGCAATAATTTCATGGAGACTGGGATTAATATGCCCTCAAATTTCTGCTGTTTTTCGAGGGTAAACATCACGAATCCCGCTAATATTGACGTGGCTACGACGTTCATTATAAGAAATTTACTGCCCAACGTCGAAAATAATTCCCGGCCGTAAAAACAGGTGATAAATACCATATGAATCAATGATAAGAAATAGAAGAAATAAGAATACAATCGGATCCTATGAATATACGGCGTCCTGAGCACAGAAAAATAGCATCCAAAGGCCACTAGCGGCCAAATCAATATTTGGTATGTTAGCGATACTTCACGAATTGCACAGATAATTCCTAAAATCAAAAGCATCTCCAGCAACCAATTGGCTTGTTTCCCGTTGTTTTGATTTTCGCTGCTTATCCAATAGGCGATGACGCCCAACAGAAATAATTCCGCTAATATTCGCAATTTTATTTCGGCAAAAGCAATGAAATTATCGCTGATATCCCATACAAAAAATCTTATCAGAGACAATAATATTCCCGCTAATCCAATATATAGAAGTAGCTCGCAAATTGCCTTTTCTGGTATTAGTGTTGTTGGATCCGCGGTTTGAGCACTCGCGTCCGAAGAGTGCATTGCGGCTTCGCGCGACGATCCAGCTCCAGCTGTCGTCTGCGCTTCTTTCTCAGAATTTCCCGAAAAACCGAGCTTCTGAATAATTTCCGGCTGCACCACTCCAGAATCACGAAAAATTTTTGGTTTTGGAGGCAATTCTTTTTGAAAATCAGGTGTTTTTGACGCCATTTGCCTAACGTAATTTCTCATCATGCAGATTAACAGCGATGTAAATAGCCAACCGATTCCAATTCCAACTGGATTTATGTCTTTTATATAGGAGTAGATGCTTATGATTAGTGTCAGCCACAAAAGTAATAGCGAAGGCAACGTTCGAATGCGGTCATCATTCAGAGCGTTGCTTAGTGGATTTTTTTCGCTATTGAGCCATAATCTCTTGTTTTCTTTGCGAATGCTAAAGTAGAGGTCACAGGCCGCTATCATTAGGGCAAATAGCAATACTCGGATATTGTATAATGGTGGCGTCTGCGCATAGTTGTAGATTTTGTAGATCCAAATGAAACCACCGGCGGAAATCGCCAATATGGACAAACAATTCGTAATGTAATCATCTGCCCGATGACGCAAAATCACCACATAGCAACACAAACTAATAGCCACCAGGGATAAAATTAAACAATAGGGCATGAGGCAAAACGCGACGTATACCCAAATCACCGAAATTAGACACAGCGGCAGCACAAAAAACGTTAAAAATTGCTTGCCTATACAGAAGGATATCTGTTTGTCAATCGCGTTCTTTTCCAATAGTGGATATAACGCATATAGCATAACAGAATGCAAAGCAAACGCATAAATAAATCTCAGCGATACCTGATGTTCCGCTATAAAACATTCTTTTAGATTATATGTGGCAAGTAGCGCGTATCCGACTAGAATGAATAAATTTATTATGCGAAAAATATATTTTTCCTGCGCCCAAGATAGGAAATATAAAAAAATTGTGCCCACTGATATCGCCAATAGCATTATTTCCGGAATCTCAACACCGTATGCCGACAGACAAAAGCAGGCCATCATTAGCAAAATAAAAGAAACAATTTTATCGCAAATGTGCAGCCATGTGGTATTATTTTTCAGAGCATACGCGGAAATGGCATAGGTTATTCCAGTACCTGTCAAAAGAAGAATTATATTTATGCCGGGATTAATTAAATGAAGCGATAAATTGACACCGAAGCAAATCCAAAGTATAACTCGTGCCGTTAGCGCTTTGGCGTCATTTGGAGGCGTCTCATAGCTTATTTGGTAATGAATGGCGAGCGAAATCATGCCGACAATGATGCAGGTCACCAGAGACGGAATTGGCGCAAATGCAAATGACCGCGTCCAGAAAAAATGTATCAAGGTGTAGAGCAGTGTAGTTAGGATAAGATACATGTTCCATCTGTGTTCATTCAGAGCCATAAAAAGACCAACGGAGGCAATGGTCGAGGCAATCACAAATGACGCATATGCGAAAGGAATCATACTCATGGCCACCAAACCAAACGCCGTGTGTATGCAGGCCGACGCCTGTGCTTTACTTTTCAAACCAATGGCCATATTTATAAAAATACTAAATATTACAAAGCTGGACGCTAGACCGTTGGAACAAAATTTCATGGATGGCACGCTCGCCGACGCCACGCAACCGGTCAATAATATAATTCCACTGACACTCTCCAGACACGTGGAAACGCGGCGCCATTCTTTTTTATCTATATAAAAATAATTGACCACATAAATTATTAGTGCCGAAGTACATGTCAATAGAAAACGTCCAATGGCGTTCAGCGCTATGGCGGCAGACACAAATAAAAATATTACACCGGCTGTAATTGCTGCAATTCCCACGATTCCCGAAATATTTATTGCAAAATATTTTTCTAACTGATGAATAAAAAAGTACTCGGATTCGTCGTCGCTATCTGGTATATTGTTTTCTGATATGGGAAGATTTTTTTGCGCATTAATGGGAAAAACTTCACTTTTGGCGACGTCATTTTTTGCGACGTCACTTTTGGTAGCGCCATCGGGCTGTGTGGAGCCGTCCGGTTTCATGGCGTTGTCAAATTCCGTGGCGTCAACGGATACCGTTTCGGCATTCTTAATGGGAGCATTTTTCAGCTGATTAATTCCCACCAGCAGCGTATCGATTTTCTGCGAAAGCTGAAGAATTTTCTTTTTGCAAAAAAATACTCCCAAAACAGCGATTATGCACGTTAAGAAAAAAATAATTATTAAAATTTGTTCCATATTTGGCATGTAATTTAATCCACTCCACACATATCGGCCAATTTTTTGCAGGTTATCATTCCCTGATGCGTTTTTCCATTGACAATAAATGCCGGCATCGATGCTAATTTTAGCTCGTGTATGGCTCTTTGCTGTTCTTTCATTAAGCCAGCCTGTGTTCTGTGATTTTCAATGCACTTATCAATGTCATGCGGAGAATATTTCTGTGAAATGAAAATTTTTTTTAAAAATCCCTGAGGATCTTCTGATTTCATCCATTTCTGTTGCTGCGAGAAAATGGCGTGATAAATACTGGTAATTTTATCAATGGATTGCCCGCCCAAACATCTGGTAAGTGTCGCCGACTCCAGAGCTCCCAGATCGTCAAGATAACATCTCAGATACATCTTTACTTTTCCGGTATCAATGTAGAGTTTCTTGAACTTCGGAAATTCCTCCAGGTGAAATATTCTGCAGTGGGGACAGGTAAACGACGTATACATTACCAGCGTTACGGGCGCATTATCTTGGCCCAAAACAACTTCTTTCAGTTTAAATTCGTCCGGAAACTGCAGTTTCGCTAGATTTGCCGCAAATGATGCTTCGGAGCTTTCTTCTGCATCGTCGGAAACATAGGCGTCTTCTCCGACCCAATCATCTGCTGCAACGTATTTATCCGGGATGTTGCAACTAGCCAATAGCAATGCAAAGATAAAAAATAAAAACGCTTGAAGATTAGTAATTTTTTCTTCTACACACACCGGAAGCGCCCTCCGAAAGCATGACTTTGTTCTTTTTTTTAAAAGCTCCATTTTGTTTCCTAAGATAGCTAGAAAAATTCTACACGATCTCTGCCTCAATCATTAAAGCAAAAATTCTTTAATCTTTGGTTAATTTTGCGCTAATATTGATCCGACTGTATGATTTTTATATCGGAGAAATATACTTTCCCCAAAAATTCATGCACCAGACTCAAAATATTAGGGGCTGCATACTGAATTTCCAGCGTGTATCCTTTTTTTACCTTCAGAAATAGGGTCTTCTTATTACCGGATGTTAGGACTTTATGTGGAGCCGATATGGAGGAATAATAGCTTCCCACAACACTGCGCCAATCGTAGAAAATGCTAATGTATTCCGGCTTACACGGCAGTTTCTCCCATATGGATTTCACAATTGATGCAAGCGATGGCGCTACTTTATGTTTTTTAATATCCATAACATACTTTATTTTTACTTTATACTACTACATGCTATTATAGCAACAAATTTCTTATCACCATACGGATTCTGGAATCCATTGATGCAGAGGTTCGTTTTCCAGTTTAAGTTTATGTCGCGTGTTTTTAAACCCCGTGGCGCGCGGCACAGATTCCTAGACATATCATAGTAGCAAAAACATCTTAAAAATTCGTTAATTTATAAAAAAATTCGCCGTTAACGGAAATTTTACATTTTTCCGACATTATGGTAATTGGTGGAAAATGTGTCGGCGCACAGCTCAGAACTCACAACTCCACGAGAAGAAAAAGAAGGAGATGGGAGGAAACTGTAAATATAACCCACATCCTGTGGCGCACAACTTGGTGGGTGAAGAGGAAAAAGAAGAAAACTGTAGATATAATATCAGATCACATCTCTGATTTGCCATTGCCGACTGGGCAACGACTGGCACAGTATGCACTCCGCAAGTTGTTTGGATAATCCAAAATGGGACCTGGTATAACTCCCCCCGTCCGTATGATGGCGGCGCGGAACAGAATTTACTATTCATGGCCCCATCCACGTGGCGCGCGGCACAGATTCCTAGACATATCATAGTAGCAAAAACATCTTAAAAATTCGTTAATTTATAGAATTTTTTCGCCGTTAACGGAAATTTTACATTTTTCTGATATTATGGTAATTGGTGGAA
>JAITAC010000038.1 GCA_031284345.1 Holosporaceae bacterium
TATCAGAAAATACAACCACTCCCGACCTCATAACTGCTTGCACGGTATGACTCCTATGGAGTATATTAACTCAACCTATGGGAGACTAAATCTGTCTCATATCTCATGAACTATTACACTGGTGGAGAAGGTGTCGGCGCACAACTCAATGATGGGGGAAAATATAATAAAATGGTAGCTGGTGGAAAAGGTGTCGGCGCACAACTCAATGAGTGGGGAAAACATAATAAATATGTGAAATAGATCTCAGAACCATGGTGCTCCAGGATCCGTAGAGGTAGTCATACCAGATCCCATCTCTGATTTGCCATTGCCGACTGGGCAGCGACTGGTACAGTATGCACTCCGCAAGTTGCTTGGATAATCCAAAATGGGACCTGGTATCAGTATTTGAATCTTGGTTTGATCGCTTTTTTGTGCGTCATACCTATAATCCGGTTTTTGTGCGTCATACCTATATTCCGGTTTTTGTGCGTCATACCTATAGTCCGGTTTTTGTGCGTCATACCTATAGTCCGCTTTTTTGTGCGTCATACCAGGTCCCATCTCTGATTTGCCATTGTCGACTGGGTAACGACTGGTAGAGTACGCACTTCGCAAATTGTTGGGATAATTCAAAATGGGATCTGGTATCATACCTATAGTCCGGGTCCGACGATCTCCGCTGGTGAAAAATATCCTCCTATAAAATTAATAAAAAATAAATTTTTTTGTTGTTTAATTATTACCGCAGAGACGCTGAGATCCGAGAATCTTTTCCAAAAACGCTCGAATCAAGGCACATAACGAAATAAATTTGCAAACACCGGCGTTTCCGCCACCGGGATTAGTGATATGCGTATAGATATAATTGTACCAACTTTCGATGCCGCATCCTATGAGGTCACGCTAACGTTATGGTACAAAAAAGCCGGAGACCGAATCACAAAAAATGAGATTATTGCCGATGCCGAAACCGCAACCATTGCTTGTGGTATTACTTCGAGCTACGATTGTATATTGGCGAAAATCATTGCTCCGGAAGGCTCGATTGTGGCCCAAGGATCCCGCATAGCCATAATAGAAACTGATGTGAATGCCGACGTCAGCGATATCATCGAAACAACTGAAATCGAAGAAATGCAAGCAAAGTCCCTTGAGCTCGCTAAAGATATACAACAGGACATATCACAACGAAGTGCGGCCGATACCGAAGCCGCCATCAAATACGCACACGAAATGGAACGCAAACGCAAAGCTGAATACGAAAATACACGCAAAACTAAATCAATTCGCAATTCACGCAATTTTAACGAAGAGGTAGAAGAAAATAACCAAGACGCCTTCACTCCTATGGAATACTCGCTTTCCGTAAACAATACCAACGAAAATATAGTGAATCAGCAGGCAAGAGTGTCGTCGTTTAGCTCCTTTGCCGATAGCCTCATCGAAGAAATAGTGGAGACTGAAGAAAATGTGCTGGAAGAATTGTCCGAAGAAACCGCAGAAAAATTTAAGTACATCCTGAAAAATACCGAACATCAGGCAAAAGAAGAGGCCAAAATCCTAAAAGAAAAAATCCTGGAAGAAGCTAAAAAAGCCGCTCTAATGCAAGCTAAGGATTTGAAAGCCAAAATCCTAAAAGAATACGAAGAAAAAGCCTTCAGAGACGCCTCCGAAATGCACGATAAAATTATTCGCGGATCCGTTAGCGAAGCAGAAAAAACAAAAGCCGCATTAATCGATGAAGCCGTGAAAAACGCTCGGCAGGAAGCCGAAATTATCAAAAAAGAAATTATTCAAACGGCTCAAAAAGACGCCGCCGCTAAAGCGGAAAAAAATATTCAAGAAATAACCGTCCAGGCAAAAAATGAAGCAAAAATTGAGGCCGAACTATTGTCCAAAAAGATCGTTGAAGACGCCATTCGGGATTCAAAAAATGAAGCAAAAATTATAAAAAAGGAAATTCTTCATTCTGCTCAAAAATTTGCCGCCAAAGAGACGGAAAATATCCTGAAAGAATCAATAAAAGACGCTAAAACAAAGTCAAATATCCAAGCGAAGGAGATCATGGATTTGACCATGGAAGAAACACTTCTGAAAACCCAATCTTTGCGAGAAAATGCCCTGAAAGCCGCTTATGAGGAAGCGGAATGCCTGAAATTACAAGCATTGGAGTTCGCCAAAAATGAGGTGGAAATTCTGAAAAACGATATAATTCAGTCGACATTCAATGATGCGGAAGCTCTAAAGCTGGAAATGCTGCAATCTACGGCCCTAGAAACAGAGCGGCTGAGAAGTGAAATTTTGCAATCTGTGATTAGTGAGTCCAATAGTTTAAAGGAAGAGATTTTATTCTCCGCCAGGAGCAAAATGAACGCCATGCTGGACGATATCAGAAATCAGACCAATAGCGAAATCCAAAATACCATTTCTCAGATAGTAGAAAGCCTAAAAATTGATGTGGATAAAAAATTAAAAAATACCTACGAGACAGCCATACATAAAGTAAATAAAAATATAATGCACCATTTTGATGAAAAAAACATCGACAAAAACTTGGAAAAATTGAAAATCAAAGATGATGTGGTGGATCAGCTGTTACACGCGTCGTTTGATAATCCTTCTCCGGAAATGTTTGCCGATAGCTGGAGAAAACCGACATTTTTTTCCACACCGGGGGATAAAATAGAGCCCCTTGATCCCCTACGGCAGCGCATAAGTGAAAAAATGCGTTCATCCGTTGATTCTTCGGTAATTTCCACCGTATCGAACGAAGCCAACATGAGTGCGATTTTGGCCATGGAAAAAACCTTCGGAAAAGAATTTGCCCAAAAACACAACACACGTCTTGGATTTACGCCATTTTTCATATTGGCCAGTATTTCTGCGCTAAAGCAATATAGGATGTTTAACGCGCACATTATTGACGACAATTTGATATATAAGGGTCAGTATGACATATCCATCATAACCAGCGGGAATGACGGTGTGGCGGCGCCGGTAATTAGAAATGCCGATCTACTCTCCATTGCAGAAATCGAAAGGGTAATGATTGCGCTATCAAAACGTGCTCTTGAGGGGACATTATCCATTGAGGAAGTGTCCGGCGGAACGTTTACCGTGATAAATGCCGGAATATATGGTTCTTTGGTGGGAGGAATGGATCTGCTGACGTCTCCGCAGGTAGCGACACTCAGCGTACATCGCATGCACAATCGACCGGTGGCGATGGAAGATAGCGTTGAAGTTAGACCAATGCTCTATATTTCGCTATCCTATGATCACCGTGTAGCCGATACAAAAACGGCGTCTGAATTTCTCTCTTGCGTGAAGGATTTTGTTGAAAATCCAGGCTGGTCCCTGTTGGGACTGCACAGCTAAACGGTCTCATTTTTCTATGTTTTTCTTCCCGCCCGACGAATTGCGGCAGACCTTGATTCTGAAGCTTATTTCCAATATTTATTATATATAGTCATTCGCAATGAGAACCAGGATGAAATTTCCTGAAATTGCAACAGTACCGCAATGCCAAAATCCAATTTCTCATCGTGATTGAGTATATAGTCTCTCCAGTGGCGCGCGGCATGGAATGACTTCTTATAGTGTATATTAACCAACCTATGGGAGACTAAATCTCTCTCATATCTCGTGAACTATTACATTCTGGCTAAAAATTAAAATAAATTATTACAAATTACTTGACAATTTGTTGTTTGTCATGCTATACTCACAATGACAACGATGATGGCTATTTTTGAGATAATGGAGATTAACTATGGAAAAACTAGTATCTTATCTGCTGCTAACTTATCTGTTTTTGGCGAGCTCAAGCTTTTGTTTTTCTTCCAACTCCACCTCTGGCAGCAATTTCAGCGAAAGAAAAGCAACAAGACGAGGCTCGATGATATCGTATCAACAACTTTCGGTTAATGATAATTCGTTACATAACCAATTCGCATACGAGAAATTTCTTGAAAATATGGACCTATTCGCCAAAGCAAATGGATGGAAATCAACTAGTGCCGACTTAGACGAAGAACATTCTGAGGCCAAAACAAAGTTATTGCTACTCAATGAAAAACTTGGATGTAAAAAAATGATTCCGAAGGGAGATAAATGCGAAGGATCCGCGTTGGGCGACGGTTTCGATAAAAATATCATTTACACCATAGATATATCGTGGCCAAGCATAAAACAGTACGCGGAAAAAGTGATTGCGCTCGAAAAAGAGAAAAGAGACGCGTCAATGCCAGAACAATTCTTAACATGTATTAGATCTACGGATCGGCTTAAGTTGAAAGATCTTGCTGGAATTCTCGAAATCTTTGGAAATATTGAAGAATCTAAAAAGAATAAGGGAGGTACAGAGATAACCAAAGAGCAAATGGACACACTAGAAAAATTGTGCGTAGGTGAAAAAAGATTATTCTCCATAGAAAAATTGGATAAAAAATATCATGAGGGTTTCAGAAAAATATTCAGATATACACTGGAAAGT
>JAITAC010000016.1 GCA_031284345.1 Holosporaceae bacterium
CTAATCACACTGGGGAATTTTGAACCAAGCCTGACCATCATTCTGGATGCCAGCGCCAACACATCCGCCGATAGAGTCGCCGAACGTCGCCTGATGCCGGACGAATACGACCTAATGAATCGCGAAAAACACGAGATAGTAAGAGAGGGATTCCAGAAAATAGCGGAAATTTTTTCCTTCAGATCAGTACTAATAAATGCTGAAGGGTCCATAAAAACCGTCTTTGCAAAGGTATTGAAGGCGGTTCAAAAAAAATTCCTGAATCTTATTCTGAAGAAGTAATTATTTGCCGCTGATTAGCATTTTTTTTACCATTTATTTTGTATAATTTATAGTGACGTCTTTCTGGGTGGACTTTACTAGCACAGATATGTGAGAGACCATTGCAAAATGATGCATTTTTTACAGGAATGAGGAGTACAGCAGCATAGGACCAGGTGTATTTGCTAGACATAAAAAAGGATCAGAGCAGCGAATTCGTCCAAGTCGATTGCATTGTTGAGGGAGTGATTTTATGATTTTTAAAAAGAAAAATCGCGCTATGACAATACTAGAATATACGATGATAGTAAGCTTAGTCGTTGTTGTTTGTATAGTTGGGTTTCGATCTATTGGATCCGGTTATAGTAAGATATATTCGAATATTTCAGATGCCGTTCCTGGTAATTTGCCTGAGGGTTAGCTCAAATCGAAGTGAGACTAAAAGCTTAGATTTTTGTTTATGAATAAGTTCAGATTGACTATGAGAAAACGCAATATCATATAGTGATGCGGCTTTGGAGTTGATACGCAGATTCGTTGACCGAATAGAATAATATAGCATTCTCAGCATGCATTTACTGCGGCCAAAATGGCGAGTTTTAGTGTCTCATATAAAAGCTATAAATGAGGTATGTCGTAATGAACTAGATGTTTTTTATATATTTCAGAAAAAATAATCAAATTTTATATTAGAAAGCAGTAAACATAGACTACTACACTGTATACAGCGTAGTAGTTTATTCTACAAATTATAGCATAAGCAAATCAATTCCTAATAACGAACAGGGTTAGGGGTTGCTAAAACCTATCACAGGTCAAAGCAGGGTGAACCTGTTCGAATCCTGATGCATTTAAGCATGCACGTAAGATCTCTGGTCTTGAATAGTCTCAGGAGAATGGAATCTAAAGCATATCCTCAGGATGCGACTTTCAGGCCGTTTCCATTTAGGGAAGCTATTATGGGCCTGCAGTCGCACTTGCCGACGGTTATTACCGACGGCGGAGATGCCAGAACCGTTGTGCACAACTGTTTGACTTCATCTATGGTGACCGAGTCAAGTTTTTTTATGATTTCTACTCGATCCAGAGGGCGTCCGAAGGCGATGGTTTGGTTAACGATTTGTTCGCAGGATGATGAACTGCTCTCGCTGGACATAAGCAAACTTGACTTGAATTGCGCCTTGGTGCGGTTAAATTCCTTTTCGGTGACATCTTGCTGTACTTTTAGCACTTCGGCCACAACGACATCGGACAATTCCGATAATTTATCCGCCGATGTTGCGGCGTAAATTCCGAATGTTCCATTGTTTCTATAACAGGACGAAAAAGAATAGATGGAGTATACTAAACCTCGTTTTTCCCTCACTTCCTGAAATAATCGCGATGACATTCCTCCGCCCAAAATTGATGAAAATATCGCCATGGTGTAGTAGTCGCTGCTCAAAATTGAGACGCCATTAAAACCTATTATGACATGCACCTGCTCCAGATCGCGGATGTCAGCGAGGGATCCTCCTATATAATTGTAGCAATTGCTGTGCTTAAGCGTTTTATGGGATGAGAATTTGGAAAAATGTTTGCTCGCAAGATCCACAATTTCATCATGATCAATGTTACCGACAGCTCCAAATACGATGTTGTCAGCATTGTAGTAGCGCTGCATATAGCTGCGCAGATCGTTCGCCCCCAATGACGAAATAACGCTCGCCGGTCCCAGTATGGAATAACCCATGGCTTGCTTCGCGAAGGCAACACTTTGAAAATGATCAAATATAATATCGTCCGGAGTATCTTGAGTTTGGCCAATTTCCTGCAGCACAACATTTCTTTCCATTTCCAATTCTTCTTGAAGAAATGTCGGATTCTGCAATATATCGGAAACTATATCGATGGCAATGCCTATGTCGCTGTGCAAAACTTTCGCATGGAAAGCCGTAATTTCCTTTGAAGTATAGGCATTGAGATAGCCGCCTACTGATTCTATTTCCTCTGCTATTTGCTGTGCCGTTCTTGAGGTCGTACCCTTAAAGGCCATGTGTTCCAGAAAATGCGATATGCCACAGATGGATTCATCTTCGCAGACGCCACCGGCCTCCACCCAATAGCCCAACACCACACTTTCGAAACTTTCGACACTCTTCGTAACTACACGAATGCCATTCGGCAGACATGTTAATTTCATGTTATTCATTTTTGCCCCAGTAGATTACATATTCTTCTTTTTTTTAGGTATGCACTTTCGTCCGCTTTGTTATAGATTCCGAATATCTTGTTATAAATTCCGACGCCTTTTGCTTCGCCGCCATCATTACCAGAAATATCTTTCAATAGCAGCGATGTGGCATTTTCATTCAAAATATTAGAATTCAACGCTAAATGTCCGCTGTTTTTCGCCATTACAAACCTACAATTATTCCTGATGTTTCTGTTATGATTAGTCCTTGCCATATAGCTGTTGTGGGCAAATCCACGGCACAAAAAACTATATACATATCTATCCCTACTGCTTGCAGTTTCTCCGCCAAATACAACGGCGATGAGTCTTTTACGCTTCATTTTCGCTGAAACAGCAATATTAAATCCAGAAGCGCAAAGAAATCCCGTTTTGATGCCGTCCACTATGATACCATTTTTATTCCCCAGCAGGTTATTATGATTTTTAAAAAGCTTCTTGCTATAGCAAAAATGCTTTGTTGAGAAAAAACCATAGTATTTTGAATATGTAAACAACAACACGCGGGCCAATTTTGCCATATCAAAAACTGTGCTCAATTGTTCCTGATTCTTCCAGCCGGATGAATTCATAAAAACCGTCGAATACATGCGCAACCGTTTTGCTTCGGCGTTCATTAGGTGCACGAATCGCTGTTCGGATCCGTGTCCAAGGTGCTCCGCTAGAGCAACGGCCGCATCGTTAG
>JAITAC010000023.1 GCA_031284345.1 Holosporaceae bacterium
TAATTTATAAAAATTTTTTTGCCGTTAACGGAAATTTTACATTTTTCTGCTATTATGGTAACTGGTGGAAAAGGTGCTGGCGCACAACTCTGAACTCAAAACTCCAAGAGAAAGAAGGAAAAAAAGAAGAGGAGAAGAAATTGTAAATATAGCCTCTCCTGCAAGGCGCGACTCTCCTGCATCCAGTAGCGCGCGACACAGATTCCCACACATATCATGGTAGCGAAAATGTATTAAAAATTCGTTAATTTATAAAAATTTTTTTGCCGTTAACGGAAATTTTGCATTTTCCTGCTATTATGGAAACTGGTGGAAAGGGTGCCGGCGCACAACTTTGGGTGGAAAAAATATGTGAAATAAGCTTCCGAATCAAGATGTTCCAGAATCCGTAGGGGGAGAGGTTAACTTTCTCGGGGATGGATTAGCTAATACCAGATCCCATCTCTGATTTGCCATTGCCGACTTGGCAGCGACTGGTACAGTATGCACTCCGCAAGTTGTTTGGATAATCCAAAATGGGATCTGGTATAACATCCTCGAAAGAGGTGGCAGCAGTTTTGATAAACTTGGACACAAATATAATTGTTGCTTAAATCATAGTAATTTTTGATGAGAATATTTTTCCTAACTTCCTTTAGGAGAAAACCCTGGCTTTTTAATGCAGTTTTTATTTTTGAAATCATTAATCATTGGTAAAACCGATTGACACAAAACCGAATGATCTGCCACAATGAAAACCGACTCCATTGGAGAGACCGTTGCATAATGTGGTTTTTCTTGCAATAACAAGGAAGAACCTAGGTGCTTGTGTTATGGTACAGGGCCGCGTGTACTTCCTGTACATGAGGATCTGAGCAGCGGATCTGACAAAGTCGATTGCGAAAAAAAAGTCATTATGCAACGATCTCTTGGGAACAGACCTTCGCAATCGCTGAAATTGCTGATGTTTAAGATATCTTTCTGAAATATTAGTGTACAATGATGGAGTTATTGAGGTTTGGGTTGTTTTTTTGTAGGATCCGGTATACTAGCTAATGAAAGTTAGTTTATCTTTTATTGGAGTATATTTTATGTTAATTTCCTGGTTGTGTTTATTTTATAAGGGAACAATATGAGTGATAATATAGCAGATAAAGTAAAAAAGGTCATTTCCGAGAAGCTCGGTATTCGCATTGAGAAAATAACGGATGATGCTAGGTTTGTGGATGATTTTGGAGCGGATAGTCTTGACAATGTTGATCTTGTTATGGCATTGGAAGATAATTTCGGTATTGAAATATCCAATAAAGAGAGTCAGGAAATTCAATCCGTAAAGGATGCCATAGCGTTTATAGAGAAAAGAATTAATCAATAGGATTTTTCCAATGAAACGAGTTGTCGTAACTGGACTTGGTATGGTATGTCCACTCGCCACAAATGTTGCGGAGTCGTGGCGTCGTTTACTTAACGGCGAATCGGGCATAAAGAGGATAAAGTCGTTTTGCGTTGATGATTTAACTTGCAAAATAGCTGGGCAGATTCCTTCAGAGGCGGTAGAACAGAGGTCTGATACTCTTTTTGACCCGCTGAACTATACTACGGTAAGGAATCTCAATCGCATGGATATGTTTATAGTGTACGCGCTGGCGGCGGCGACGGAAGCCATAAAAGATTCCGGTATCGATGCATTGTCCGCCGAGGAAAAAGAAAGAATCGGCGTCATGATAGGTTCGGGGATAGGTGGACTACCAGCTATCTATGAGACATCGGTGAATCTTCAGGAAAACGGAGCCAAAAAAGTATCTCCGTTTTTCATTCCATCGTCGTTGATTAACCTGGCGTCCGGACATGTTTCTATTACGTTTGGGCTAAAAGGTCCTAACCATTCGGTGGTAACGGCCTGCGCCACTGGTACCCACGCCATAGGAGACGCTGCCCGCATTATTCAGGTGGGATCCGCTGACGTAATGGTTGCCGGCGGTACTGAAGCGGCTATTTGTAGAATCGGAATCGCTGGATTTGCTGCTGCTCGAGCTCTATCCATCAGCCGCAACGATGCTCCGGAAGAAGCGTCCAGGCCCTGGGATAAGTCCCGAGACGGCTTCGTCATGGCAGAAGGATCAGGTATTCTTGTCCTTGAAGAACTAGAGCACGCTAAAAAAAGAGGAGCAACAATCTACGCGGAAGTGATCGGCTATGGAATGTCCAGCGACGCCTATCACGTTACCGCCCCGCTGCCGGACGGAGATGGCGCCTACAGATCCATGCGAGAAGCTTTCCGATCTGCCTCTGTTTCCGCCGATCAGGTCGATTACATCAATGCCCATGGCACATCTACGATTCCCGGTGATGCCGGCGAACTGAGAGCAGTCGAGCGCATTTTAGGAGAAGGATCCAAAGCTTCCATGTCGTCTACCAAATCGGCCATAGGCCATCTGCTGGGAGCCGCCGGCGCCGTCGAAGCAATATTTTCGCTATTGGCCATAAGGGATCAAATGGCGCCACCAACCCTTAATCTGCACAATCCGGAAGAAACATTCTTGGACCTGGTCCCACTTGAAGCAAAAAAAAGAAAAATAACGTGCGTGCTCTCCAATTCATTCGGATTCGGCGGAACAAACGCTAGTATTTTATTCAGAAAGTTTTAACTGGATTTTCAAACTTTTTTAAAGATTTTGGTGTGGAAAATAATAATAAAAAACGCCTTTTCTTCTTTTCGCTTGGATTTGGCATATTTTGTCTGCTTTTTATAGGTTTTTTCGGCTATTTTGTACATAAAAAATCGTCGTGCGTTTCGGTCAAGAACATCATTGTGGAGCACAGTAAAAATGACGATTACGTCGCCGAACTTCTGGTAAAAAATAATATATCCACTAGTCCAGTGCTCTGCAAAATCGCCGTTCGATGTCTGAAATATTGTGGATTAGAAGCAAGAATCGGCGAATATCAACTTCCGCAGCATCTCTCCATCATCGATGCGATTCGCATATTTGCCTCCGGAAATGTCGTCATGCATAAAATCACCATTCCGGAAGGATTAGCCGTGGTACGAATAATAAAATTGTTAAACGATAATGAATTTTTACTGGGAGAAATAGAAAATATTCCGGAAGAGGGGTCACTAATGCCCGCCACTTATTTTTTTCAATATCCAACGACACGGCGGCAAATAATTTCACTGGCCCAGAAATACATGACGCAGTTCGTTGAACGAGAATGGCCCAGGAGATCGAGCGCGTGCCCTCTGAGCACTCCGCGGGAAGCCATTATACTGGCCTCCATCGTGGAAAAAGAAACCAGCTGCGAAAGAGAAAAAATTGCCAGAGTTTTTTTCAATAGGCTCGAAAAAAAAATGCGACTGCAGTCTTGTCCGACGGTGATTTATTCCATTATGTGCGGAAAGTCTCTGGGGCGAAAATTGACTCTCGATGACCTAAAAATAAAATCTCCCTATAATACCTATCGCAATAGCGGATTGCCTCCGACTCCCATAACAAATCCGGGACGGGAGAGTATAATTGCGGTTTTGCATCCGGAGATGCACGATGCTCTGTTTTTCGTGCTGCAGGACGGCAAAAAACATGCATTTTCCAAAACTTACGAGGAGCATCTGAGAAAAAAAAAGGAAATACAGATACACTCTACGCGCTAGATGTAAGATCCCATATGTCATATGTAGCGGTATCAAAGGATTAAATTTTTGTAATATGCGCAAAATTCGAGAAAGAAAAGGTTATATTTTAATTGTGTTGGTGGCGACATTGCCGGTATTGCTGCTGGGAATTAAATATGTAATTAACAAAATACAAATGAACTCCCAGAGCATGAAAGTCAACGCTAGTAAAATTCTTTTGAAACCAGGAGTTTGTGAAGATAAAACTTCCACTGATCCCTCAGATGATCAAGATGAAGGTCAAGATGAAGGTCAAGATGAAGATCAGTGAATCACGATGATTCTACGGACTCTGGGACGTCCTGATTCTGAAACTTATCTCACATATTTACAACCCCAAGTTGTGCGTCGGCACCTCTTCCACCAATTACCATAATAGCAGGAAAATGTAAAATTTCCGTTAACGGCGAAAATTTTCTATAAATTAACGAATTTTTAAGATGTTTTTGCTACTATGATATGCGTGGGAATCCGTGCCACGCACCGCGGGATGATGGAAAGCCACACGTTACAGAAGGTGGGAGAGCCGTGCGCCAGCGGAGTGGCTATATTAGAAATCTATGCCGCGCGCTACTGGGATGGTGGAAAGCCACGTGTTACAGGAGTTGTTATGTTTACAATTTTTTTCTTCCCACTCCTCCTCGCCGAGTTGTGCGTCGGCACCTTTTCCACCAGATACCATAATAGCAGGAAAATGTAAAATTTTCGTTAACGGCGAAAAATTTTTATAAATTAACGAATTTTTAATACATTTTTGCTACCATGATATGCGTGGGAATCCGTGCCCAGCCGCCACGGGAGTGGCTAAAAATATACTAAATATGGAAAATAGATCTCCGAATCAAGGTCTGCCGTAATTCGTGGTGGGAAAGAGTATTTTGTTTGCCATTCCATGGATTCTTGGACCTCCTGATTTTAAAGTTTATTTCACACATTTGCAACCCAAAGTTGTGCGCCGGCACCTCTTCCACCAGATACAATGATATCAAAAAATTGTAAAATTTTCGTTAACGGCGAAAAAAAACTATAAATTAACGAATTTTTAATACATTTTTGCTACTATGATATACGTGGGAGTCTGTGCCCCGCGCCGCGCGCAGGGGGAGGGAGCATGATATGCATTAGAGTCTGTGTCCCGCGCCACGGGAGGGACCATGATATGCGTGAGAATCCGTGCCCCGCGCCACGGGAGTTGGTATATTTACACTTCTTTCTCTTTTCCCTTCCATCTCATCAAGTTGTGCGACACATGGTGGGTGGTATATTTACAATCTCTTCTCCTCTTTCTCTCGTAGTTGTGCGCCGGCGCCTTTTCCACCAAATACCATGATATCAAAAAATTGTAAAATTTCCGTTAACGGCGAAAAAATTTTATGAATTAACGAATTTTTAAGACATTTTTGCTACCATGATATGTGTGGGAGTCTGTGCCACGCGCCAC
>JAITAC010000049.1 GCA_031284345.1 Holosporaceae bacterium
CAAGACCATCAAATGAAATAGTACCTCTATCACTAGAGGCGTTACTAAAATATAATAAAGGGTTAAAGTTGATAGTTGCAGCAAAGACATTAATACCTACATCACTAACGGCATTACTAAAATATTATGAAGGGTTAATGTTGACAATAGCACCAGAGAAAACAATACCTACACCATCAGAGGCAATAGTACCTCTATCACCAGAGTTGTTACAAGAATATAATGAAGGGTTAAAGTTGGTAAAAGCATCAGAGGAATCACTACCTTCAACATCAAAGGAAATAGTACCTGCATCAAAAAAGGTATTACTAGAATTTTATGAAAAGTTAATGGCCGCATTTCAATATATTAACGAACAAAAACAGCATGAGCCACCGCAAAAGTTATGATCGGATGCATAGGTGATTTGGTTCGCAACAACTACTCATCATCCATAAAGATGATGAGTAGAAATTTGCCCCTAAGAATTCTGTAACACATTTAATTCGCGAAAAATTACACGCAAGCTTAATCTTCTCCTACGCCGCGGTCAGAAATGGCAATCCAGATTGCGTCCTCCGGAATCATGCGTTTTCTCTGAGCTCCCGCTACACCAATAATCTGCCTCTAATGGGAAATATATCCCTCGTACCGACGGCTCAGCTGGATTTCGCCCACATGATCTCCGAAAATACTAAAGTAAAAAATACCCACATAACTCAGGAAAATTCCAATAACTTAAGAGCTTCTGTCGGTGTGGATTTGCAATTCCGCAGCGATAAGTTCAAGGCTTCTCTGGGCGCCAAATTCAATAAAAAGTTTGGAAAAGAAAGAAGTAAAAGCTTCAATAACATAAATATCGATTCCACTCACAAAATATCAGACTCATATGGAGAGTGTAACGCCCAAATCAGTGGAAAAATTAATAATAACGTAAGCATCGATCTGGCCGTAGGAAAATCCTTCGGCGGCCGAAAAGGAATCTCCGCAAACCTAACAGTATCCGCTACACTATAAAAAATATCTCGCCCAATCCGGTTCTTTGCACACGAAAGAGCCGGATCTCTGCACAAAAATTAACCATAGTTGAAAAATGGCGTATAGTGTGAATTTAGAAGAGAAGTCCTTGAATCTGAGATGTTTTTTTCTGGCTCTGCTCCAGTAGTCAAAGTCCATTTTCTTTCGAAAAAATATAAAAAAAACCTTGCATCTTTATCTCTCAAATATCATTGTTTTTTTCTCCTTTACGCTGCATTTCAACCTTTAGTGCTTCTTTTCATGCCCAGGCGCCGGCTAGTGGGTTGACTTTTCTATTGCGACGAATAGAATGCGATAAAATAGGAACACTATGCGGAGAGTCTAATGCTAACATTGATAACGGGAGGAGCTGGATATATTGCCAGTGTTGTAGCCTTGTCGTTGCTGGAAAATGGATATAATATCGTTATCTTTGATAATTTAGAAAACGGGCACCGCGAAATTATAGACGCTTTAAAAAAAATCGAAGCGAAAGGCAAAGTAGTAGACTTTATGGAGGGAGATCTTCGCGAGCAATCTGATATTTCAGCTGCGTTCAGCAAACATAAAATAGACATTGTCTTGCATTTTGCCGCCCATATTCAGGTTGAGGAATCTACACAAAATCCACAAAAATACTACATCAACAACGTCTGCGGTTCAATGAATTTATTAGGCGCGATGCTGGCAAACAGCGTCGATAAAATAGTATTTTCGTCAACGGCCGCCATCTATGGAGAACCGGAGTCCGTTCCCATCGACGAAAATCACCGATTGGCGCCGATAAATCCGTATGGTTGGTCGAAATTCATCGTGGAAAAAATTCTCAATGATTATGAAGCGGCCTACGGACTGAAAAGCGTAAGTTTGAGGTATTTTAACGTAGCCGGCGCCGATCGCCACACGCGAATCGGAGAGTGGCATGAGCCTGAGACACACCTGATCCCCAATATTCTGGCCGCCATCAATAATCAAGAACGAATATTTCAGATATACGGCGATAATTTCAACACAAGAGACGGAACCTGCCTGCGAGACTACGTCAATGTCGAAGATCTCGCCGACGCCCACGTTTTTGCCATGCAATATTTGCTGGATGGCGGAACCTCAGATTGCTTCAATATCGGAACAGACGAAGGTTACACCGTCAAGGAGGTGTTAGATGCATGCGAAAAAATCACGCAGAAAAAAATCGAAAAGATAATCGTCAAGCGGCGCGCCGGAGATTCAGCGATGCTCGTCGCAGACAGCCAAAAAGCCAGAAAAATCCTCAATTGGAAGCCAAAAAGATCGCTGGAAGATAGTATTAGTAGTGCTTATAAATGGTACCTTAAGGCTGTAAAATGAAAGAAAATGTCGCCCTAAAAACCGAAATAAAGGTTTCAATTATTGTTCCGATTTACAATGTTGAGGAGTTTCTTGAAAAATGTTTGGATACCATTGTTAACCAAACACTCCGTGAAATAGAAATCATATGCGTAAATGATGGATCGCTCGATGGTTCGTCAGAAATTTTGTCCAGATATGTGGGAAAATATCCGCAGATAATCGTCATAAATCAAGAAAATCTAGGGCCAAGTATGGCGCGCAATAACGGCATGGCAATTGCCAGAGGAGAATACATTGGTTTTGTGGACAGCGATGACTGGATAGAGCTGAATTATTTCGAAGAACTTTTTAGAGCCGCCCAAAAATACGACGCTGATATCGCCTGCTGCAATTTTTTCCGCGTGTATCCACGTCGTAAAGCTAGAGCCGTTATGAAAATCATCGAGCGAGAGGGGGTCCATAAAACGACACGCGACAAATTTAATGTGACGGATACCCCCAAATCCAACTATGTTTTTAATAAAATATACAGACGCAGCATGCTGGAGGAAAATAAAATACAGTTCAAACCAGGAGTATACTTCGAGGACATAATATTTACGCCACAGGTGGTGTTCTTGGCCAAAAAAATAGCCGCAACTCCACTTACGTTCTATTCCTATAGAGTAAATGAAAATTCGATAATACGAGGAAAACAAAACAATAAAAAACGTCTGGACTATATAGCGGCGCGCTGGAATTTTATCGATTTTGCCAACAAGAATCATC
>JAITAC010000069.1 GCA_031284345.1 Holosporaceae bacterium
GAAAACATCCAACAAAAATAAAGGTATTTTTACATCCGCTAAGCACTACCAGAGTAGTGTCCAGGGATGTAAATCTGCCGGATTTTGTCATGTGAAAGGAATTGAAAATGACATTATCAAGAGGAATACGATTTTTATCCAAAGGATACGTTCGAGATTTTCCTCAATTGCCGGATACGGAGGAAAACGTTAGGCAGGAAATACTATTAGAAACTGAAAGCGGCGAAGATTATACCATAAGGTTAGCCGATATTTGGCCGGAAAATATTTCGCTAAATGCCAGTATTAATCCGGAGAAAATAACAACTTCCGCCTCCATCGAACGTACCGAAAATGCCAAAAGTCTTGGGAAAAATGAGATATACAAAATGCCGCATATCGACGACGGATCTCCCCTAAAAAATCCAGAAGTTTTTTGCGCCAAAATAAGCGTCCAATTTGAGAATTCTGGCGAATATGTTACGGAGAATAAAAAATATAATTTTTTTGGAAAATGCTTCGATGATTATCAATTAAAGTTCGATAAGGAAGGCAATTCTTTATTTGAAAAAGTTTTTCCATTTTTGGATGGAGATCATCAAATCGCAGAAAGATACTCTTCCTCTCTCGGAGATATTTTACGCGAAGAAAAATCTTTGGAGAAGGCAAAGCTTAGAATTTATCCATATGGCGGTTTTTGCGAGTATGGAACGCATCCGAAAAATATGGAGCTCTGTGTTTTTCAGACGAAAGCCAATGCGAAAACCACACTCATATTGATACATAAATTGAGCGCGTTAATGGCCAACGGAATAAATCCATTTGGCGATTATGTTCTGAAGGACAAAACGCCATTCGTTGGTATCAAGAATCTTCTGGAATCGCAAAAAAGCAGTTTATACGACGACATAAAAAATGGAGCATGCCAAATAACCATCAACAATGTAGCTATGAATATTTCGCAATGCTACAGGAGTTTTGGATTAACGCATATTGCCAACTCTAACCTAATAACCATTAATTTTTTGAGGAATGATATGTCATGAGTTTTAATTTTTCATTACAGGATCTGGATACGTTATCCAAAACAATTTATGGAGAAGCGCGAGGCGAGTTATACGCCTATGGTCTGGCGCCGTTTATTGCCGTTGCGAATGTTGTGGTCAACAGAAAAAACAAAAATTTTGCCGAAACAATCCATGGCGTATGTACGGCCCCATATCAATTTTCCTGCTGGAACAGGAATGATCCAAACTGCAACAAAATTACCAATATAACGGTGGATAAATGCGCCATTTTTAGAAAATGCATTGACGTGGCCAATAACGTTTTAAGAGGACTTTGGCCGGACTTAACAGACGGCTGCGACCACTACCATCATAAATGCCTAAAACCCCAATGGGCTGTATATTTGCAACCGAAGCGAATATTCGGATCCCACTATTTTTATGAAATAAATAAAATACCAAAAAGAGAAACAAATGAAACCTAAAATTACCAACATAAACAAGCAAAATACGCTGCCAATTCGAGAGCAAAACGCCAATCTTTCCATAATGAACGCCAGTAGCCGGAACAAACGATTAAACATCATGATCATAGGAGCCGCCATGGGGCTTGTTTTCTGCCTGCTTACGCTTACTTCCTATAATGGAGATCTGCCCGGAGAGGTTGTTGGCATAATATCAACAGTATCCGGCATTTTTGGCGCCTGCCTCAAAGACGCCTATAGCTTCGAATTTGGGTCGTCCAGAGGCAGCAAAGATAAAGACGACAAAATTTCCTCCGCCATATTGGGAAAGTTAAATTCGCAGTAAAATTCATCTTTCCTTAAGATATATTTGCTAAAATGCGCAAATGCGATGACGGGATCAAAAAATTGTTTTGTATATTTCTAACTATTTTCTTGTTCCTTAATTTCGACGCGCGGTGCATGTCGTCGTCCGTACAGGGGGCTGCTGTAACCAGCGCGTCGCATTTGAAGGAAACATGGCTGAGAATCGGCCGTGATCTATTCATTTATCTTAATAAAGCCAACTATACGGACGAGCAGAAAAAGAAAATAGATGGTCTATTTGTACAAAACCTCGAACTGCTAAAGAAGCTAAACAGCTCAACATCATCCAGCATAGAGAAGAGAGAGTATTCTGGCGGAGCTAAACTTGCCGACAAAACAAAAACAAAATCTGGCAGCGGAAAAACAGCTTCAGCAGCGACCGCTTCTTCATCGATTACTAAAAGTTCAGACGAAATAGAAGAAATTGAAATATCATTTGACCCAGAAGAACCAAGTGATTCTATTGCGGAAGAAGAATCAACGGAGGAAGATCAATACGAAATGGAAGATGGAGTAATCGATACAGTTGGAAATCAAAATGCAATTGTCGTTCCTACTCAATATAGTGCAGTTCCTTCCCCATATGGGATTGTTCCTACTCAATTTGCGCAAAGCAATACAATGATTCCAGCACAACAATCGCAACAATTAGTTCAACAATACGTAGGAACTCCGACAACACCTGGAGTACTGCAGCTTAATGCTATTCCGGACGATAAAATTTCACAATTGCCGCAGAGCAATGAAAAAACGCCAGATGCTGACGAATTTATTTCCTACTCTACCACCAGAGGATCTAGCGGAAATTATCAATCGTCCTCTTCCTCTAAAAATTCCTACCGAAATGATGCGAGCTACATGAATAACGACGATCGTTTGCTGGGTGAGAATCGCAGAACAGACTCCTCTCGTAATACTTCCTACGATAATCGTCTTCAGGGCTATTATCGCGGTAATGAAGATGATGACGATTCTTCATCATCTTATGGTAATCATCGTTCGCGTGACCGTGACGACGATCAACTTTTAAACTCCGACGGAAGAGTAGATAGAGTGTCCGATAGATTGTCAAATACAGTTCGTTATGCAAACGACCAAGATAGAAATAGCGACAGAAGAGACGATGATAGATATAGCAGCGGAAACAGAGAAAAGTATGGTCATAATTCAAGATCCGGCAATGTAGACGATGACGAACCGATAACGGGCAACGATGATCGGCGCAAGTCCCATAATCGTCGCGACGACGATGAATTGTCCGGCGATCTTTTGAATGATAGAAGAAATAATGTGGAAGAGATCCAAGATGCTTCTGTATTAGATGATTTAGTGATCGACCAAGATGACGCTGGAAAAACAATAAGCGAAGAAGAAAATGATGCCAGTACCACAACAACCCCAGATGATGCTGCTCCAGACGATGCGGTAGGGCCTGAACAAGACCAAGCGCCGGAAACAGAAGAACAACAACAGCAGCAGTCAGATTCGCCAAAAGAAACAGCTACTCCGGACGATCCCAGTAGCACTGACGAACAGTCTGATAAGGCAGTAAATAGCGACGTTGCGTCAGACACTGTAGAAAACAAAAACGTCGGATATCATAAAACGACGTCAGAGCCGACATTAGAGTTAGAGCAAGAAGAGCAGAAATCGCCTAAACCGAAATCGTCTGAGCCTGCATCTCAATCGCAAAATGACTCCAAAGTTGCAGAAAAACCAATAAAATCAAAACTAGCTGCCAACCAGCCAATTCATTCTCCTAAAGCTGCGCCACCTCCTCCTCCGGAAAGTACCATTGTTGATGATGACGAGTCCTGGGAAAATGAATCTGTAGGAGGAGCAGAAACACCGTCGACGACAAGTACGTCATCCGGCGAAGGCGATGATGATATGTTAACTAGCGAGGACTTCTAATGCTGAAAAAGCTGAAAAATATGATTATAATTTTTGCCGCGATCATTTTTCCTCTAGTAGTCAGTGCTGCGGCTAGCGAATCGAACAATCTTCCGGATAAAGATAAAA
>JAITAC010000021.1 GCA_031284345.1 Holosporaceae bacterium
TTTATATTTGGATACTGTGACCGATGCGAATAATTTCCCAGTCCAGGGTTACGCCGGAGGTTTGGCGGACTCGATCTATGACTTTAAGACCGAGATTTTCTATATCTTCTGGAGTTGCATTCCCGGTATTTATTATGAAATTGCAATGTTTTTCCGACACGACGGCTCCACCGACTTTCATGCCGCGACATCCGGCGGCGTGAATGAGTTCCCAGGCTTTTTTTCCTTCGGGATTTTTAAATGTGGACCCGCAGGATTTTTTATCCAGTGGCTGGCTATCGAGACGTTTTTTCAGAATTTCGCTAGTTTTTTTCGAGATGATGTAGTCGACATTTGGTATTCCGCGGAACCAGGCTCTTGTGATGATCAAATCATCTGGGATTCCGGAATATCTGTAGCAGAAATTCAATTCATTGGCTTTGAACCATTTTATCTGTCCATTTTTAGCGATGGCTTCGAATTCCACGAGCACATTGAAGATCTCGGAACCGTAGCAGCCGGCGTTCATTTTTAGAGCTCCGCCGATGGATCCCGGTAGTCCCATGAGGAACTCGAATCCTCCCAAATCGGAATCGATGGCTATTGTAGAGAGCTCGCTGCAGCTGACGGCGGCTCCGACTTCCAGTATTTCGTCTTCCACGAAGATTTTTTTGAACCAATTGTCCAGCATGATTACGACGCCGCTTATGCCTCCGCTGCGAATCAGGACATTTGACATGGCTCCCAGTATAGTAATGGGAAATTTTGGTGATATATCGTCGAGAAACAGTTGAAGATCATCCATATCTTCCGGAATGAATAGTATTTCTGCCGGACCGCCAACGCCGAATCGAGATTTTTTCGCTAGGCTGGATTTTTCCTGTAATATTCCTCTTACGGAAGGGAAGTCATCGAAACTTGCCATGATTAGGCTCCCACGTCGGCGGGCGTTAAGAGATTGGTAAAGGCATTGGCCCATTGGGTAATGTCTCCGGCTCCGAGGAATATTACGAAATCTTCGCTGCGCAGTAGTGGAGCGATTTTATTTTTGAGGTCGGCTACGTCCGTGACAAAATTAACGGTCAAAACGCCATTTTCCTTTATTTGTTTCAGCAGAGAAAAATGATCTATGCCATTGTATTGTTCCTGGGCGCTATAGACCGGAGTAATAAACGCGGCGTCGCTCAGCTCAAGTACCTTTGCAAATTCCGGCAGGAAGTTCGTCAGACGCGTATAGCGATGCGGCTGCATGACGGCGTAAATTTTTCCGCTGCAAAAACTTTTGGCGGCGCGGAGAACTGCTTCTATTTCGACCGGATGGTGAGCGTAATCATCCACGATGGCAACGCCGCCGATGTCTGCTATGCGGGTAAATCTGCGATTAACTCCCATGAAAGATCCCAACGCCACTCTCATGGTTTCTTCGGAAATCCTGAACTCCAGTCCGACCGCTATCGCCGCCAAAGCGTTTTGGACATTGTGTTTTCCAAACATAGGAAGATGTAATCTTTTCCAGTTGTTATCGACGCCATATCTATCCAGAATATTTGGGGAGAAGACAATGTCGAATTCGGCTCCCCGGGATGACAATTGAATGTTTTTGCAGGACACGTCGGCGTTCTCTGAAAATCCATAGGTGATTAGGCGGCGATCGATAATGGACTCGGCGATTTTTTTTACCTCCGGATGATCAATGCATAAAACAGCGGATCCGTAAAACGGTATGTTTTTTATAAATTTTATAAACATATTCCAGAGTTCAGAAAAATTTTCAAAATTGTCCTTGTGATCGAAATTTATATTGGTGACCACGGCTACGGTGGAAATCAAATTGGTGAAGGATCCGTCGGATTCATCGGCTTCCACCACAATATAATCTCCGGATCCGAGTCTGGCGTTGCTATTGTAGGCGTTTATGACGCCGCCATTCACCACCGTTGGATCCAAACTAGCCTGCTCCAAAATCGCCGCCACAAGCGACGTCGTTGTGGTTTTTCCGTGGGTACCGGCTACGGCTATTGATATTTTCATTTTCATGAGCTCGGCCAGCATTTCTGCTCTTTTGACAACAGGAATGTGCAATCGTCGAGCTTCGAGTATCTCGGGATTATCTTTCGAAATAGCAGAAGACGCCACTACGACAAACGCGCCCTGCACATTGGACTCCTGATGTCCAATCATTATCCGCACTCCTTTTCGGGATAGCCGCGCCGTCATGGCGTTTTCCTTTAGATCGCTGCCGCTTACTTGGTAGCCTAAATTCACGAGAATATCGGCAATTCCACTCATGCCAATGCCGCCAATGCCAACAAAGTGAACTACTCCGGCATCAATTGGAAATCTTTTCACACAACACCTCTATAAGTTTGACAAATAATTGGGTAGAATTGCCCGCCAGTTTGTTAATCATATTTGAAGCAAAAGATTTTAGCAATTCTCTATTGGATAAAATTTCATTAATTATTAAATATAATTTTTCTACTATTGCATTTTCTTCTTTTAGCATCCAGGCGGCGTGATTTTTTACATAATACATGGCGTTAAGCATCTGATGATTATCGGTGGCGCTGGGGTAGGGGATCAGAATGGCCGGACGTCCTATGGCGGCCAATTCCGCTAGGGTGGAGGCTCCGGATCGGCATATCACCAGCTGCGCATTGGCGACTTCTTCCGCCATGTCATGTATAAAGTTTTTCAGCGTGAATTTTATGCCCAAATTGCGATAACGTTCCTCCAGAATCTTGTGGCTTTCCTCATCAACCTGCTGAATTACCTCTATATTTTTTCGGTTAGGTAGACTGAGTCGGCCAATGGCTGCCGGAAGAATGTCGGAAAACGATTTCGCACCCTGGCTGCCGCCAATCACCACTATCCTTATGCTTTCGTCGCAGACATAGGGGGCGTTCCTGAATTTATCGAATTCCTTGCGGACCGGAGACGGAACACGTTTCCATCTGCTTCCGTGGCTAAAAGACGAAAGATTCAAATCAGAAATGCGATACAATAGGCGATTGGCTTTCCCTATGACAGCATTCTGCTCGTATATAACGATCTTTGATCCCAAACACCTGGCCACCAAAATGGGAATAATCGTAAACATTCCGCCGAATCCAATCACCACATCTGGCCGATTTTTTCGCCAGGTCCAGAAAATCTTAAAAAAAGAATAAATAAACCTAGCAATTACCAAATGAATTTTTCTTAGCGATAACCTCACCGTCTCCAAAACAATTTTCTCCCGAATATCCGGACAAAAAACATTGCCACGGGTGTCGGTTACCATGGTTACGGCGTGGCCATTTTTTTCCAGAGCGTCCAGCAGCGCGCACGCCGGAAACATATGTCCGCCAGTTCCTCCAGAGCATATCGCTACCTTCAATGCAACCTCTCCTAAAAATAAAAACCACAGTAAATGCTACTATATCATATGAAGTCTGTTGCTTCCAACGTGTTTTTATGCTGTATGTTAATGGCAGAATCAATGAGGAATTTCCATGAGTGTTTTGGACAACTCTCCCAATAAAAAAAATGTACGCAAATGCGGATTTGTGGCGATTCTTGGCGAAACCAACGCTGGAAAATCAACCCTAATCAATCAAATGGTGGGACAAAAAGTATCCATAGTCTCCCGAAAGATACAAACAACGCTGACCAGAATTCTAGGTATAGCACTCTACGACAATAGCCAAATTATCCTAATAGATACTCCAGGATTTTTGCGGGAAAATTCTGTGGAGTCGTTGGCAAAAACCTCCTGGGACGCATTTCGCGAGTCCGACGACGTGCTGTTCGTGCTGGACGTCTGCAAAAAAAATTTTGACGCCAGCATAAAATTACTGCAAAAAATCGACGCTGCCAAAAAAATTTCGCTGGTCATGAATAAAATTGATATGATCCACAAACCAAAATTGCTGGAAATATCCGCGATGTTCAGCAAAATCAGGAATTTCGAAAATATATTCATGGCGTCGGCCCTAACCGGAAACGGAGTGGAGGATATTCTCAAATATCTGAGCTCCGCTTTGCCCTGCGCCGATTGGATCTATCCGGAGGACGAAATTACAGACTCTTCATTTGAAAAATACGTCTCCGAAATTACACGCGAGCATATTTATCATCGCCTACATCAGGAAATTCCCTATAAATGCGTCGTAAAAACCGAGAACTATCAACATCAGGACGATGGCAGTGTCAAAATCATCCAAAATATATACGTGAAAAATAACGCCCATAAAATTATATTTTTGGGACGCCGGGGCGGTAAAATAAAAGCCATTGGAGAAGCCGCTCGCCGAGAGTTATCAACGCTACTGAAAAAAAATGTCCATTTATTTCTGCATGTGCTTGTGGAAAATAATGGCTAATATTGGGGAGGACGTTACCGATCGTCCAAACGCCAGTCCAAGGAACAATTGATTCTGAAATGTACTTTTGTTTTTCTTATTGGATTTAAATCGTCATTTCTGAATTTTTCGAAAATTTTTGGTACAGGATCCATAAAACAGGAATAAAAACCATTGGAACAATCGAAAAATAATGGAACCAACCGAAGCTATCCACCAGCAATCCGGAAACGGACGTCGCAATTATGCCGCCGAATTCATGCAGCGCCCAAAGCAGAGCATACTGCGAGCTTCCCGAGCACATGCCGTAGAGAAATGCCAGAAAGGCTGCGGCCGTCGCTCCTTCGGCAATACTTTCGAAAAATACCACGATGCACAAAATGTTCGTATTGTGGCCATAAAACCAAATCAGCAAATACAAATAAAGCGATATCATGTGCAGAATTCCCAGATGCAGCATGGTTTTCATCACGCCGATTTTTTTTACGAAAAATCCACCGACGAACCCTCCGATTACTAAAGAAATCGAACCAAAAAGCTGCACGACGTTCGCAATTTCCAATTTTGTGAAGCCCATTTCCAGGCAAAAAGGACGCGACATCTTCTGAATCATGAAAGGGGCAATTTTGTACAGCGCCAGAATTAGCAAAATAAAAATGCAATTTTTTTGTGCCAATAGCTGATTGCAAATTTTTTTTATTATCCGAAAAGTAGGTCGACTTTCCGGGGCATTCTTGTTTTGCAATTGTGGTTCTGGAGTCAGCCAAACGAAGACCATGCACAAAAATATGAGAAATGCGGCGGATTCATAGGCTATTGTCCAATTGAAAAAATATGCCATATGCAGTGTGATGAACTTTGTAAAAATGCCACTAATTCTATGGCCAAAGCTTATGATTCCGGCGACGTATCCGAGGTCACACCTGGCAACGCCGCAAATTTGATACGGATATAGCGCGACATTCTGACAGCCGTCTGCGAATGATATTAGAGAGGCGAAAAATATCAGGGTTCCGGACTGCGATTGCGGATCCAAATGAGCCATGCAAGTTACTCCGCCTATCAGAGCGGCTTGACTAACGATAACCCAGCTTTTTTGACGTCCCAATCGCCGTGATAGGTAGGGAATGTCACAATTATCAATCATGGGGGCCCACAGAAATTTTAGCGTAAACAGCAGATGAAAAATCGAAAAGAGTCCAATGGTGCTGTTGGAAACGTCGTATTCTTTCAGCCAGTAGTCTAGAATTACAGTCACCAGAGGGAAAGATGTACCGTAGGAGCATCCGACGCAAAATTTTTCCAGAAAAATTTTTAATAACATACTTTTAAATCGCAATTTCAAAACTACGGATTCTACTATACACTCTATGGGACGTTTTGTAAGTTGGGACTGTCGATATCCGAGTAGAGTTTTTTTCGACGATTTTTGGGATTGACAAAAGCTTTGATATTTGAGGTAATATTCTCGTTTACTGGAAAAAAATTATTTTTGATGAGGAAAAATGGAATCAGATATTTTAATTATTGGTAGTGGTCCGGCGGGCTATACGGCTTCTATTTATGCGGCTAGGGCGGGACGAAAAACCGCATTGATCATTGGTCCGCAGCAGGGTGGGCAATTGATGATCACCTCGTTTATAGAGAATTATCCGGGATTTGCGGATCCGATTTCCGGTCCGGAGCTGATGGAGTGCATGCGGAAGCAGGCGGAAAATGTCGCAGTTGAGATGGTCCAGGATACCATTTCTGCGGTGGATTTTTCGATGAGTCCATTAAAATGCATAGGGGAGTCCGGAACCGAATATTGCGGTAGGGCTGTGATCATTGCCACCGGAGCCAGCGCGAAATGGCTTGGGATTCCGGGCGAGAGCGCATATCGGGGCCGGGGAGTATCCAGCTGCGCTACCTGCGATGGGTTTTTCTTTAAAAACAAGAATGTTGCGGTTATTGGCGGAGGAAATACCGCCGTTGAGGAAGCCACATATTTGACAAATTTTGCTCGATCAGTGACACTGATTCACAGACGGGATTCATTGCGAGCTGAAAAATTAATGCAGCGACGTTTTTTGGACAATCCCAAGATTAATGTTCTATGGAATACGACTGTTACGGAAATTATCGGGGACGGCAGTCGCGTTACGGAGTTATTGCTGCGAAATGTATTGGATAATTCTGTTTCGCAAGTGCCCATTGACGGTGTTTTTGTGGCCATTGGCCATCGGCCGGCGACGTCTATTTTTGCGGAAAAGGTCGCCATGGACGAAAATGGCTATATAATTACCCAAAACGGGAGCCAACAAACATCGGTTCCGGGAGTTTTTGCTGCCGGAGACGTTTGCGATCCCGTCTATCGGCAGGCGGCAACATCTGTGGGGCAGGGATGTATGGCGGCGATGGAGGTTGACAGATTTTTATCTATTAACGTTTGATGTTTTTTTGTTATACTTCCTCCTGGAGCTACACTATAGCTGCGTTTTCAATACTGGAGAGAGATATGAGTTGTTGTTTCTGTAGTCTTTTGGATGAGTTAAATAATTTTGTTCTTTGTTTTCATGCAATGACGTCGTGCGTCAATGAGGATGGAGGGACGTCAATTCACGGGATGACGGTATTTATTTTGGCCTGTTTTGTAGGTTACTACGTTGTTTGGAAGGTAACACCGGCGCTGCATGCTCCGTTGATGTCGGTCACTAACGCCATATCCAGCGTTATTATTGTCGGTGCAATTTTAGCCACCTCTCAAAATACATCTGATTTTTCACGAGTATGTGGATTTATTGCGATTTTACTTGCATCCGTGAATATTTTCGGTGGATTCATTGTGACCCATCGCATGTTGGATATGTTTCGCAAAAATAGGTGAATTTTATGATAATAGACATACTTTATTTGGTTGCGGCTGTGTGTTTCATATTCGCCCTGAGGGGATTGTCGTCTCCCAAGTCTGCATTCTATGGAAATTGCTGCGGCATTGCTGGAATTGTGTTGGCTTGCATAGCTACGTATATTTCTTTGGACATTTCCAATATTGTTCTCACACTTGTGGCCGTTGCGATTGGCGCTGGAATAGGCACATACATTGCCGGCAACGTCTCCATGACGGCTCTTCCGCAATTGGTGGCCGGATTTCACAGTCTGGTTGGATTGGCGGCGGTGCTGGTTGCATTTGCGGCGTACTTTGCTCCAGGATCGTTCCATCTGAACGAAATCTATGGCATATGCAAGTCCAGTTTGATTGAAATGGGATTAGGGGCCGCTATTGGTGCCGTGACATTTTCCGGAGCTATGGTGGCATTTTTTAAATTGGAAGGATTGTATAAGGGAACTTTAATTCCAGCTTACGTTAATGCCCTGTTGCTATCGTTGCTGATGTGTGTATTAACGTATTTTGTTACCACCAATAGTAGTACAGCATTTGTAGTTCTTGCGATTTTTTCATTTTTATTCGGCATAACACTGATAGCGCCAATTGGCGGAGCGGATATGCCCGTGATAGTGTCCATGTTGAATTCTTACTCCGGATGGGCGGCGACCGGCATTGGATTTACGTTGCACAGCGATCTGCTCATAATTACCGGAGCCATTGTTGGCACCAGTGGCGCCATTCTCAGCTATATCATGTGCAAAAGCATGAATCGATCCCTGCTGAATGTCATACTCGCCAACGGACAGTATGGAATTGCAGCGGAATCCACTGATGCATTAGCAAAATCCAAGTCCTACAAAAACGGATCGGCGGAAGATATCGCCTTCCTAATAAAAAATGCCGAATCCGTCATAATTGTTCCCGGATACGGCATGGCAACGTCTCAGGCACAGCATGCACTGAAGGAAATGGGCGATGTTCTCAAAAAAGAAGGCAGGAAAGTCCGCTATGCCATTCATCCGGTGGCAGGACGCATGCCAGGGCATATGAATGTCCTGCTGGCGGAAGCTAATGTCCCCTATGAAGATGTCTTTGAGCTGGACGAAATTAACCGAGACTTCGCTTCTTGCGACGTAGCCTATGTGATCGGCGCCAACGACGTCACAAATCCCGCTGCTAAGTACGACTCCTCCAGCTCCATCTACGGTATGCAGATCCTCGAGGTGGAAAAAGCTAAGACTGTCGTGTTCCTTAAAAGATCCATGGGAGCCGGATATGCCGGCGTGGATAATGAACTGTTCTACGCACCTAATACCATGATGCTCCTGGGAGACGCCAAAAAAACAACTGAAGAAGTAATAAAAGCATTGCAAAATATCTAGAAACTGATCTTACTAGTCATAGTATTATGTAACTTGCTGATTTTGATATGTATTTTGTTTTTTTATTAGCTGTATTTGTTTATTAGTTTTTGACTATCGAGTTTGGGATCGTAAAGTCGAACAGCGAGCGCGATACGCAAACCAGTTTGTGGGTCACGACGCATATTCCTGAAATGACTATGTACTAATCCAAAACTCTTATCTCATATTTCTTATTCAATTCGCAATGGGTTTATGGTTCCGAAGGCCTGCTTGATGCGAAATCGGCCGCCGGATACGCGGAAACTATATCTCGACATGCGCTTAATTGAAAACAATATCCTTATGTGAGCAATTGCTGTTTTTCAGTCCGTTGTCCACAATAATTAAAATATTAAAATCAAGCTTGGCATAAGATATAATATCTAGTACAATTCGTTATACGAAAAGAAATAATTTTTGTATTTTATAGGATTATATGGTAATAATCCGTTTTTTGAATTAAGTCAATATAGTTAAGAATAAGGAGTAATGTGTTATGATAAAATGTGTAAAAGAGATTTTGCTAGCAGTAAACTGTATGCTGGCTCTGAGTCTGTTACCTTCTCAATGTTACGGTATGAGCTCATGTCCGACAGTTTTGAACGACAACTTTTTTGGAGACAGCAGATATGAATATGGATATGCCTCATTTACTTTGGCAGGAGGGCGGAAATGTATATCTGCCTATGATATCTATAATGATCCCTTCAACGATAAGCGCGTAGGAGTTGATGTTGATTTTTCCTCCAAAAAACCTGTCCTTAAATGCACTGCGCAAAAAGATGCATTCTCATTTAAAAAAGCATTCTATAATAGTGAGATAGATGGGAGATTCATGTTTTTAAGGAATTTGACTTCTGATGATAAGAATGTTTACTTTGAGATAGCGGCTTGCTATCTTGAAATGGACGGAAAAATGTTTTTAAGATTGCCCATAAATGGCTATAGGTCACTATGCGCTGTCGTTTCATTGGGCATTGATCCGGACAAAATAGGTTATCTGCGCGAACACGGATATGGAACGGAACACGAGGAATCAATGTGGCAAAACATGGCTGATGATTTTTTACTGAACATACATGGTGCTATGGGATACGCTGGTGAAAAACATACCATTGGTAAGGAAGTTGATGTTTGGAAATGTACTAAAAATGCCGAAAATATCATGGATGTCTACTATTGTTCTGCTCATGCTATTCCAAAAGATAGTAGATATGCTAAATATCATGCAACACCTATAATTCCACTAGTAACCGATATCGCAAGCGGTAGCTTGCGCGTAGACGAGCGCTACATTGGACTAGTAAAGAGGATTGTCGTGGCTAACTTAAATAGCGGTGGTTATGTAGGAAGTAGTTTGTCGAATCTTGACGATATTTAGTATGTATATGCATCCATCAATGGTGGAATAGAAATATTCCACCCAGTAGTAGTGCAGAACAGGAAAATACCATCTAATACAAATCCAAAGAAAATATTTTTTTCAAAAACACTAGGAAAATTAAGAGTTTATTAATTATTTTTGTGTATAACTGTATTCAGTTTTGCAAATGGTTTGCTGAACATTCATACAAAGAGGAGAGCAAAAAAGGAAAATACAGTAAAAATAGTGTGTATTGCAC
>JAITAC010000033.1 GCA_031284345.1 Holosporaceae bacterium
TCATTCCTTTGTTTATGGTAATGCTAAAGCCATTTTGGGGAAAAAAATGCGAGAACTTTCAATAAACACGCTCAACTCTGGACTTTCAACGGTTATCGGACAATGGTCGTCGGCGAACGCGTTCAAATCGATCACATGACCATTGAAAGAAACGGCTCAGAATTGAAGGAGTTTCATGCATGGGAACGGAAATCGAAGCATCTTTCGGCCAGTATTTTTGAGGCGGCAACGGCAGAAAACGCGAAAAAATTTTTGCTGAATTTTTACGCAAATGCTCCGTTCAAAATTTTGTCTCTACAGGTGGACAGAGGCTCTGAATTTAGAGCAGATTTTGAGGAAGCATGCCGAGAATTGAAAATTCCTCTCATTGTTTTACCGCCAGCCAAACCAAAATACAACGGAGGCGTCGAACGCTCAAATCGCACACTCCGTGAGGAATTTTGGGCAAAAGACCTCACCACCAAAATACAAGGCGTCGAACGCTCAAGTCGCACACTCCGTGAGGAATTTTGGACGAAAAACCTCACCGCAACAACCGCAGAAAATGCAAATTCTAAGTTGCAAAAATATGTCGAATAATACAGTCGCTCCCGACTGCATAATCGCTTGCACGTAATGCCCCCTATGTAGTATATTAACTTAGCCTAAGGGAGGCAGAGTCAGTCTCACATCTTATGAACTATTGCACAACGGTCTTCGATTAGGAATTATCCACAGACTCTGCGTTTTTCGGTATTTTTTGCGTAAAAAAACTACCAGCTTCCTCATGTATATCAAATACACTGTGGATCTGCTTTACTTTTTCCTAAAAAATTCTCAAAAATCCTGTTGTAAACAATTACTAGCGCGATTTCCGTGTGTTCACACCAAAGCGAATTCTCTGAAAAGAAACTTTATTCCAGAATATTTCCAATCTTCTAAGGATGTTCACCAGTTCGTCAATCCCGTCAAAGTCTTCTGATTTCAACGTAGAAACTTGTTTATCCAGGGCAGCATCAATTTTTTTGCATAGTGCGGTGCCCTTGGGGGACAACTTTATTACAAATGATCTCTTGTCATGCTTCGAAGTCATTTGATCAATATATCCATTTTGCACCATTTTTTTTAAATTATAGGACACATTTGAGCCAAGATAACAACCTCTAGTAGTTAATTCACCTATAGAAATTTGCTCACCTCCTAAATTATAAAGAACCAGCGCTTGCACGTTGTTTATATCTTCAACTTTTAGGCTATCCAGCTCACATTTGATAACTTCCAAAAACAATCGATGCAATCTTTCAATCAGCGATACAGCTTCTAAATAATTTTCCTTCATATCAACTCTCCATAACCAAAATAATAACAAACATAAGTAAAAAATTAGTTAATACTCAAAAAATAATATGTATTTAAGTATCGATATATTATCTTTCAAATCTCCCTTACAATATCACATATATTATAGGATGTATATTTATTTTTTTCAACACAACCATGCGTTGTATTTATAAAAATATCTCAATGTATTTCTTTTTAATTGAAAAATTGTTGCCAAAACGGAAGAATAATATAAAAATACAAGCAAAAACAATGAGCTTTTGTTACATAATGGTCTCTGAGAAATAATTGTCTCCCAAAATCGAACTCGCTAAATCATGCCCATTTCTTTAAGTGACATGCTGCTGTCTTTTCCGATAATAATGTGATCCAACAGCAATATATCGAGTTTTTTGGCGACGTCAGCGATACTCTTTGTCATAATAATATCCTGCCGTGAAGGTTGCGGGTCTCCGCTCGGATGATTATGCACCATTATTATGGCGCTGGCTCCGTATTCCAGAGCAAGTTGTATTATTTCCCGCGGATATATGGCCGTTTGATTGATGGTGCCGCTTTGCATTAGCTTATCAGCAATGAGTCTATTTCTATTATTGAGCAACATTAGATGCAGTTGTTCTTTTCTCTCATTTTCCAGAAGATTTTTATAGTATTCCAGTACCTGATTACTGGAGGAAATGACAATGTCGTGTTCTTTTATGGATTCCAGGTGAATTCTATTGAATATCTCGTGAATTACCGCCAGTAAAATCGCAGCGCTTTCTCCAAAACCGTGAATTTTTTTCAATTCTATCTGGTTGGCTCCCACGATACGTCCGATGGTTTTAAAGTGATCCAGCAACGTTTTTGCCAATATTTTGGTGTCTTTTCTTGCGAAAACAAAAAACATCAGCAATTCCAGTAATTCATAATCGGGGAAGTTGGTTGGATTGGCGACAAATCTTTTTTTCAGCCTTTTTCTATGTCCCCAATTATATTTTTTGCTAGTGGTCTCAGATATCATAAGGTGGTTTGTGCATTTCCCGCTTAGACATTGTAAAAATTTCGTATCCGTCTTCTGTAACACCGATCGTATGCTCGAACTGCGCGGACAAACAGCGATCGCAGCTGACTACAGTCCAGCCATCGGATAAAATTTTGGTTTTGTATCCGCCCATATTGACCATGGGTTCTATGGTGAATACATTTCCGGACTCCAGTACAACGCCGCTTCCGCGTTTTCCGAAGTGCAACACTGTGGGCTCATCGTGAAACACGCGTCCAATGCCATGACCACAGTAGTCACGTACGACAGAGAATTTTTTCGATTCCACAAGATTCTGAATGGCGTAGCCTATGTCTCCCAGATGTATGCCTGGCCTCACGAGATCTATGCCCAGCATCATGGCGTCATAGGCGGTGTTGATTAGTTCTAACGCTCTCGGAGAGACCGCTCCCACCATGTACATGCGACTTGTGTCTCCGTACCATCCGTTTAGTATGACGGTAACGTCAATATTAAGAATATCGCCGTTCATTAGTTTTTTATCGGAGGGAATTCCATGGCAAATAACATGATTTACCGAAATGCAAGTCGATTTCGGATAGGCGTTGTAGCCAAGTGTTGCCGATGTGGCGTTGTTCCTTATAATCTCCTCATGACAGAGCCTGTCGAGTTCCAGAGTCGTGATGTTTTCTGTTACATAGGGCGTAATATAATCGAGGATATGAGCCGCAAGTTCTCCCGCTTTCCTTAAGTGAACGAAATCTTCTTGAGAATATATATGACATTTCTGGGGCATAAAAATTTTTCCATAACATTGAAAATCAGAACTCAGCGAAAAATATTTCCTTGAGCAGCGGTTCTCATAATATACGAATAAGTACTAATTTATCAATAACCTCGCCGGTAATTCTACCATATTGCTGACCGTTCTATAGGTTCTGTTACTCAACTAGAAGATGTCCCTCCTGCTGTATTTTATTTTTGATACGACGAAATACATTGCAAAATCAATATGTGCCGGAATCCATAGAGTGGCGAAATCTGATATAATATATAAAATAATACCTTGCATTTATCAAAATGATTTTCTAGTGTATTTTGGTTTTGGCGGAGATAATTTTAATGGCGAATAGCGCTCCAGCAGTAAATACATCGGAAGAGCAAAATGACACTCTCGTCGTTCATAAAACCTGCAACGAGATGGGCGTTCTTATCCAAAGTGTAACCCTGAAAAATGGCGTTCCAGACGGAGAAACTCTCATTTACGACGATGGTGGCCAGCTAACCCACAGGCTAATGTACGAAAATGGTGTTTTATCAGGTCCGGCAGAATTTTTTTTTGCCGGCAAACCGCTCATGAATACTTTTTTTAAAAACGGTCTTCAGGAAGGAGAAGCGGTATTTTTTTCCAATGGGATTAAGGTCGGCGTTGCCTATTTCAAGAGAGGTCTTTTCGATGGAGACTTTACGTCATTTGACGCCGCCGAGAATGTAGTTCGCATTGCTAAATATGTGGCTGGGCAGCAGGAGGGATCATGTCTGCTTTACTATCCGGACGGCACGCTGATGGAAGAATCCTTCTATAAAAATAATCTCCCGGACGGTGATACCGTTAGATATTTTCCCAACGGGAATATTATGGAGACTTTTAGTTTTCAGGACGGAAATCCTTGTGGAATTAGGGAGAAATACGACATGAACGGCAATCTTATATCGAAGGAAGTAATGTAGATGGGGTTAGGTGTATCTGCTACGGCGTTGTTGACGTGTCCAATGGGGGTTGCGCCAACTCCGCTAACGGTTTTGCCAGCCAGCATGGTGATGGGCAAGACCGGTCCCATTGGCAGCGCACCGGATTGCGTTCCTTTTCTCAACATAGTGCCTTTTGGAGTTTGCATGAGCATGGCGAATCCCACAACGGCAGCCCTGACAGCCGCAGCACTCGGTATTTTGACGCCGGGTCCGTGTATTCCGACTCCGGCAGGTATATGGCTTCCGATGAAACCAACAGTAATGACTAAGCTTGGTCCCATATTGAATAGCGACACCATGCTCATCTGCGCTTATGGCGGCGTGATAAAACCTGCATCGCCGGGACAAGTAACCGTATTGATTTAAGTCTCATTTGATGATAATGTACATTGAATAAAGCCCGTGTGGCGGAATGGTAGACGCTACAGACTTAAAATCTGTTGTTCAATTGGACGTAGGGGTTCGAGTCCCTTCACGGGCACCATCTGAAATATCAAGGGAAAGTAGTAATCGGAGTTTTTGAAAAAAATTGCTGTTTAAAAACGCTTGACTACTATGTCGCGCACCACAGGTGGACTGTAAATATAATAATATGGAGAATAAGTCTCCGAATCGAGGTCTGCCGCAATTTGTCGGGTGGCAAGAATACATGGGGTATGCCGGAACCCGGAAGGTGATCATGGGAGGATTCTCTTCCATTGATTAGGGGTCTTGTTGTAAAAATCACTTGTTTTTTTCTTCGCAAGTATTAACATGTCAATATGTAATTTACATTTGATTTGTAGGATGTTTGATGATGATATTTCGAATTAGTAAATATGCAGTATTTTGCATTGGCTTTATATTTGGTCATGCACTCGGTGCTGAAACTGACGCTGCGTCAGATTCTGGAGAATCTACTAGCGAAATCAGCTTGCAAACAGGTGACGATGCGTCCAACACCGCTGACACTGCCACGGGCTTAGAAAAGCCAACTGCCGGAGCCGAACCGGAACCAAATAAAGGCCTAGGCGAACCAATAGCCGGAATCGAACCGGAACCCAATACTGATTTCGCTTCCGATGCTAATGAAATTATTTCTGATCCTGGAAAACCAATCATCGGAGTCGAAGAAAAAATAAATAACGAAGACGACGAACTGGACGACGATTTGCTGGGAGATTCTCTTGTTTCAGCAAAAGAAGAGCCCCTAGACGATGAAGAAAATATTGAGGACTTCATTGAAGATCCCACCAATAAATCGTTGGAATCCCACGATCATAATATTGTCGTAGCAACAGTATTGCCGGAAAATACAGAAATATATGCCGCTCCACTCTACAATAAATTAACTCCCGTAAGCGGATGGAATCGATACTCTTGCGATTCGGCGTCCACTGTTAGCCAATGGTTGCGCTGGTGGAAGTACTTGCGTCTGGATAAGCCATTGCTGATGTCCTGGCTTGACGGGCTTACCATAAAAATTTATCCGCATAACGAGATTTGCCGTGCGTTGTTTGTGAAGGGAATATATAATCCAAATCAGTTGACGGTACTAGGTGCGCTGCTGCGGAAAGACGGCGTTTTCATTGACGCTGGAGCTAACGCAGGCTATACCACTCTGGTGGCCTCCCGGATAGTCGGAGAAAAAGGACGCGTCATTGCGATCGAACCATGCCAGAGAGATTTCAATCGACTGCTGGAAAATATAAAAATTAATAAACTGGATGCCCTTATTTCCGCACATCGCTACGCCGTTTTCCAGAAAAAAGGCCGAACAAATCTACTGGTGGCCGGCGAAGAAATGAGCTCTCTGAATACTCTGGGAACGGAATTTAGCATTAAAGGCGTCGATAAAGACCATACGGAAGAAGTGGACACCATCTCCATTGATGAATTCATTGTCGAGGAAGGAATAACAAACGTCGATGTGATAAATTTGGACATCGAAGGTAGTGAATTTGAAGCCCTAAAAGGAGCAAGACAAACCATAGAAAAATATCACCCGGTTCTTGTGGTCGGCCTCAATGATAACGCTCTCAAAGCAAGCGGAAACGATCAGGAAGTCATTGGGAAATTGCTGAAAGAATTAAAATACCGCGCCTATAAAATCGTGGAATACCCTGTGTTTGCTCTGCAGGAAGTGGAAAATGTCGCCACCGAGCATGCAAATATTATATTTTGCCTATACGAAAGCGTAACGCCTCCGCAATTGCCTCAGCCGGAAAAAATCGGCATATGGCCTAGTATCCTGTATTTTTTCAAGTAGCCGCATAGATAATCGGAGTTTTTGTTTTGTGAAATTGCGTTCTATATTTTTGTATATTACCAAATGGCTGAGTAAATTTCAGAAAAAATCCCATAATTTCACTGTGATTTTAGCTAAGCTTGCGGTCTTTTTCATAAGATTGGCGTTTCGCACAACCAAATGGATAGTCATGGGTGAACATTTCCCCAACCAATATCATCAAACCGGACGTCCGTTTATCGTATGTCTTTGGCATGACCGGCTTATGCTGGCTCCACGTGTGTGGAAATGGAAAAAACCTCTACATGTGCTGGCGTCAGATCATCGAGACGGAAGGTTTATTGCAAAAATAGTAGAAAATTTTTCGATGCCCGCCGTATATGGTTCCACCGGAAAAGGTTTCGCCGCCGCCAAAAAATTAATACAACTGCTCCGCAAAGGCGAATATGTGGCGATAATTCCAGATGGCCCGCGGGGTCCAAGACATAAATTATATCCGGGAGTAATAGCCATCGCAAAATTGGCAAAGGCTGACATTCTTACATTCAGTTTTTGCGTAAAACGCTATTTTAGACTTAGCTCCTGGGATCGTTTTATAGTGGTTTGGCCGTTTAATCGAGGAGTCATGGTGTGGAATAAGCCGGTTCTCTACGAGGATATCAAGAATATTTCAGAAGCAGAGGCCGTACAGCTGGTGGAATCGCGCATAAACGAAGCTTCCCGGGAAGCTCATAGGATCTTGACAGATGGGTAAATTATACAAAATTTTATTTTTATTTTTATCGCCATTTCTAAAAATATATTTTTATCTGAGATGTTTCTACGGAAAAGATCGACTCGGATCCGTTGGCTGTCACTTTGGTCGGGCCACAGTCTTCAGACCTGACGGTCCATTAATATGGGTGCATGCCGCCAGCGTCGGAGAATCTGCCGCTGCTTTGACCTTCATTCATCACATAAAAAAAAAATTTCCCGATCTAAATGTGCTGATTACCACCATAACCGTTACGGCCGCCGACACTATCAAATCCAAAATTGAAAAAATAAATAACTGTTGCCATCAGTATGTGGTTGCTGACAATCCGCTTTGGGTGAAACGTTTCTTGGACCATTGGAAAGTGGACGTCGCAGTTTTTTTGGAATCAGAAATTTGGCCCAATATTATTGACGCGCTCCATTCCAGGAATATTCCGATTTTTTTGCTGAGTGCAAGACTGTCTCCGAAATCTTTTCGTCGCTGGAGTCTGGCAAAAGGATTTTTTTCGCAGGTTCTGAAAAAATTTAAGGCAATATTGGCGCAGTCTCCGTTGGATGAAGAAAGATTCCGGCATTTTTCTCCGGAAAACACCACACAAATGGATAATCTAAAATATGCCAATCCTCCTCTCTCCTGCAATGAAAAATTACGGGAGATTTTTAGCGATCTCTGCAAAAATAAAAAAGTCCTGGTCGCCGCCAGCACTCACGAAAGAGAAGAAGAGGCCATAATCGAAGCGCATCTAAAATTAAAAAAATATTTTGATATCGTTACCCTAATAATTCCACGACATCTGACGCGTCTCAAGAAGGTCTGCGAGGTTATGCGCCGGTACGGACTGAATTTTTTCCTGAGATCAGAAATAACTGAAAATAATTTCTCCCAACGCAGTGCCGAAATATATTGCGTAGACTCCTTTGGCGAAGTCGGAACATTTTTCCGCATTGCTGACGTATGCTTTGTGGGAGGCTCTCTCGTGCCCATAGGCGGCCACAACATCTATGAGCCGGTGGCTCTTGGCAAGCCGGTACTGCACGGTCCATTTATGGATAATGCTCTAGAAATCAGAGATTTTCTGCATTCACATCAGGTTGCATTTGAAGTTCGCAGTGGCGATGAAATCTTCGAGATTTGTCGCAAATTAATGGCAGACAATGATGAATTGGAAAGAATATCCGCAATTGCGCAAAAAATTACCAAAAACGAGGCTCTGGCAAAAATAGATGAGGTAATGCAGCTGGATACCATAATCAAGACAGATCTTTAGCCTGTAAGGTCCCAAATAAATTTTCGAACATTCGCCTGTCGTTAACTTTGCGTTTACTTTTTTTAGGTAAATCATAATAATCTATAATATGGAGTAAGAAATGATATATAAGATTTTTCCGCTATGCTGCAGAACACTTTTTCTAGTAGCCTGTATTACCTGCAGCGCTTCATCTTTCGCCAGCACTGAAATAGAAAATACAGGTTGCTCTCCAAATGCAATAGACGAATCAAAAACAATAACCAATCCGGAAACAGTCAGCGAAACAGCAATAACCAATCAAGAAACAGTTAGCGAAACAGCAATAACCAATCCGGAAACAGCTGACGAAACAGCAATAACAAATCCAGAAACAGCTGACGAACCAGCAATAACCAATCCAGAAACAGCTGGCGAAACAGCAATAACAAATCCAGAAGCAGTTAGCGAAACAGAAGCAGCTGGCGAAACAGCAATGGACGAATCAAAAACTATAATCAATTCAGAAACAATGAGCGAAACAGAAGCGGAAGATCTTGTAAAAAATGTTTTTGCCCAATATCCTGCTCTGTTGAACAAATTCATTATTGAAAATAGAATGGCAACGCGCTCGCGATTAAAAAAAGATATGGAAAACGTTTCCAATGATTCAGTCATCGAGAAAATAGAGCCGTTCGTAAAAGAATTAAACAATGCAACTACCGAAGAACGTAGAGAAAAAATATTTGAGTTGCTGGAAAAAATTGTAACAGAATCCTATCATTTGCTTGTAAAAGACTTTAAATTAAATGAGTATAATGCTCTTCGTTTATTAAAAAAAATAGTATGGGCTATAGAGCCAACTAATTACAGCGTGATCGATGGTGTATTGTACATTACCAGCAGTAGAAAAAAGTTGGATGACCAAATCGCCCAAACAGATGACGATTTCGTATTTGCAGATGAGAAAAATCGAAATATGATGCTAGCAATTTTCCATAAAATAATTGTCGATGAAAAAAGCAAGGCGTCTAAACAGGCGACTGTTAAGCCAGAAGTAACTGCGGCTCCATAGAATCGTAGCCGTTTCCTGCTAAAAGGATAATTGGTGGAAAAGGTGCCGGCGCACAACTAGATGTGGTGTAAATATGTGAAATAAGCTTCAGGATCAGGGCGTCCAAGAATCCAGATAGTTGCTAGGTTCGTTTCCTTGCCACCCATTGATTACGGCAGACATGGATTCTGAGATTTATTTCCCATATTTATTAGAGCTGTTCATATATTCATCTCGGATAAAATCACATAGTATTATTAAGTTAATCATCGCGAAATGAGAAAGAGGACGTAATTTTTCTCATGGTTTTGAGACTTAACCGGTAGACCTCTCGATTGAATAATCGATTCGCAGTTAGGAGTCTCAGGACTTGCGATAATCGGACGGTTGAGTGAGCCAAGTGCTCGTATATGAGGATGATTTAAGCATGACAAACATAGGATGTGACATAGGAAAAAGTAATTTAGATGTATTTATAGTAGGTAAATACAGTAAATTTGAAAATACATGTGATGGCATAGAGAAATTGATTTTAAAGATCAAGCGATTAGACGATCCCCGCATTATTTTAGAGCCGACCGGCGGATATGAGCGCTCATTATTGAAGGAATTATTTTCGAATCAAAGAAGCGAGTCAGTTGTGAATCCCTATTATGTAAGGAACTTTGCAAAATCTAAGCGTGATCTCGCAAAAACTGATAAGATAGACAGCAAGGTTTTGAGTGAATAGGGAGATAAAATGGATCCAAAAATCTATCACCCCAAAGACAATTTTCGTTTTGAATTAGAGGATCTTACACCAAATCCCATTGTTAAATATCCAAATAATTATTTTTACATAGTTGCGCAATTGTCGAATTTTGTAAGGAGTTGATGAAGATATCTAGAGAAGCTTCAAGACTCTCTAAAGTCTCAAA
>JAITAC010000086.1 GCA_031284345.1 Holosporaceae bacterium
CACCAATTACCATAATAGCAGAAAAATGTAAAATTTTCGTTAACGGCGAAAAATTTTTATAAATTAACGAATTTTTAAGGCGTTTTTGATACCATGATATGTGTGGGAGAGCCGCGCGCCGCAGGAGTGGGAGAGAGCCGCGCGCCGTAGGAGAGGGAAAGGCCACATATTATACCAGATCCCATCTCTGATTTGCCATTGCCGACTGGGCAGCGACTGGTACAGAGCGCCTTCCGAAAACAGTTTAGCTAATTCAAAATGGGATCTGGTATTACAGGAGTGTGGAGAAGCCAAGCGCCATAGGATGGTGGTGGAGAGTCGTGTGCCACAGGAGGGGCTATCAATAGAATAAATGTGGAGAATAAGTCTCAGAATCAAGGTTTGCCGTAGTCAATAGGGTGGCAATGATTGGCGGAAGTTATGGCGGTCATGGGCAGCATTTTAGGAGTTTTTATTAAAAAATATTTAATAAATCTGGCATAAAAAATCTCATTTGTTAATATTTATGGATATTTAACATCTCGAACATCGTAATAATTATTAATTTCCGGCCGATTGGCACGATTTTTGCTTCATAAATTATATGGAGTTTCTCAGCATAGTTCCCAAGAGACGCAGATTTCGAAGAAGCTCCAAATAATTGTATGGTGAGAATGGTGTTATCTTTTTTGAGAGTTTTTGCAATAGTAGTTTTTGGTATGATCGTTGAAGACTGCGTTTCGGTATCAATTTCAAACACATCTAGAGGGCGTCCAACCAATAAAGAGTATTTTTCTCCGCACGATCTATGCGAGAGTGAGATAATAGAGGCGGAAAAAAAATTTGCCATACCCCGACGATTGCTGTTGGCAATTGGAACTGTTGAATCGGGCAAGGCGGAAACCGGCAACGTTACTTCCAAGCGAAAAAGACCGTGGCCCTGGACCATATGTGCTAGAGGGAAAAGTTATTTTTGTTCCACCAAAAGTGCAGCCATCGCTATGGTAAAAAGATTTATGGCCAGAGGCGTAAAAAACATAGATGTCGGATGCATGCAGATAAATTTATTACATCACACCAAGGCTTTTCGGGATCTGGAAGAGGCTTTTACTCCCAAGAATAATATAGAGTATGCGGCCAAATATTTTATGCAGCTGAAGAAGGCGTCTAATTCATGGACATATGCCGTTGGCTATTATCATTCCAAGTCATCCAGGCACTACAAACCGTATTGTTATTCAGTTTACAATGTATGGAAAAAGGTTTTAGATTGCAATGTTAATAGGTCACTGGCGGTGTGTAAAGCGAGTTCTGAGGTGAAATCTGACATTTCTTTTTTGCCGTCGTATTATAATGGTTTTGTGGACAAGAAATTGTCTTCCAAATTGCATAAATTAGGACGACAATCACTTGTTCGAAGTGTTCCTAAGTTTTTTGCAAGACGCCAATAATTGCGTATACTTAATATTATAGAAAGGCGATCCATGAGAATTTTAGTATGTGGTGATGTGGTAGGAAGATCTGGCCGAGAAGCAATTGAAAAATATCTACCAGACTTGAAAAGCAGATTAGCAATAGATTTTGTGCTGGTAAACGTTGATAATGCGGCCGGTGGATTTGGTATTACCCAGGAGATAGCTCATTCATTTTTTTCGCTGGGAGTGGATATACTAACCGGTGGAAATCATGTATTTGATCAGAGCGGCGTTGTAGCATTTCTTGAGTCGGAGAAGAGGATGCTGCGTCCCCATAATGTGGCTAGCATTACTCCTGGCCGGGGAGTTGGCGAAGTCGTGATCAACAATCGAAAGAAAATTATTGTTGTACATTTGGTGGGGCAGAGAGACATGCCTATTCCGGCCAATGATCCTTTTGAATCCATGAATTTATTGCTTTCAAAATATAAGTTATGTCAAACGGCTGACGCCATTATTGTCGATTTTCATGCTGAGCTTACTTCGGAAAAAAATGCGCTGGGAAATTTTTTAGACGGTCGTGTTTCGGTGGTTGTGGGAACACACACTCACATACCAACCGCCGACGAAAGAGTTTTGGAGCATGGTACTGCGTTTCAAACGGATATCGGCATGTGCGGTGATTATGATTCAGTCATAGGCATGAAGAAAGAGCCGGCTGTGGAAAAATTTTTAAAAAACTATGTGAAAACAAAGCTTTCGTCCGCCAGTGGAGAGGCTACTTTTTGCGGATTGCTCGTGGATTTAGGGGACAACGGGCTTGCAAAGTCCATAAAATTCCTCAAAATAGGTGGAAAACTAACACAATCGGCTATGTAGATTTTTTTTCCGCCGAAAACAAAAAATATTTTACAAATGCGCTATTTTATTGTCTCAAATGCTTGACAAATCTCCATGGATATTGTATTATTGAAGATAGGTTTTAATGGAGAAGAAAATGAGAAAGATGACATTTGGTGTTAGGTCTGTATTGTTTGCCGTACTTGCTGTTATGTTATTTAGCGCTAGTGGTGACGTCTTGGGCGAGTCCTGGGAAAGCGACGTTGAAAAAGAATCGGAAATTTCAGAAACAATAAAGCAAGATTTTTTGACGGAAAAATCTTTTGGTGTAATAAATAAAAATATACTAGAAAATATTTTCCAAAAAAATTTAAATAGCAAAAATATATATGATAATTTGTATCAATTTTCGGATAAGTGCTGGAAACTTATCGATAATGATTCGGCAGATTTGGAGAAAGTGGCTCAAGAATTATTTACTGAAGAATATGCACAGCAATTACTAAAGGACAATGATGAGGAAAAATATCGAAAAATAAGTGAGCTCTGTAAAAGCCTCCATACTTTTGCGGACAGTTTTTGGCCGTCTCGCCGAGATACAAAAGCTTTGGAAGCTAGCGTGGAAAAACTGAACCATAAAGAATCGTCGGAAATAACGCAAAAATTACGCGATAATCAAGTAAGTAGAGAAGAAGAGAAAAGCAATATATCAGAGCCTAGCTCAGATACCAATATTGCTACTGTTGAAAACAAAATTGACTCTTCCGATCATGCGGAAGACAAAGTGAAGACTTCAGATGCGAAGAAAATACAACAAGATTCAATTCAATTGACTTCTCCAGCCGCCGATAATGGCGAAGATACTGCGGCTCCTGGGGCGTCTGCGTCTGCGTCACCGTTGACTTCTCCATCAGCCAATAATGGCGAAGAAACTGCGGCTCCTGTGGCGTC
>JAITAC010000043.1 GCA_031284345.1 Holosporaceae bacterium
CATCCCAGCTGTCGAACAGCGCTTCTCCGGACGCATAGGGCGTTTCCAGATTGAACAGAGCGTCGATTTTTTCCAAAAGGCCGGTATAGTGGGAGATAATCATATCTGCAAAACCAAAATCCCGTATATTATCGATTTGATATATTTCGTCCAAAAATTTGATAATTTTTGTTAGCATGACCGTTGCTTCCTTAACGTTTTGCGACTGGCGGCTATAGGCGTTTTCCAGTAGATTTCGGGATTTTCCCAGCGGTATGTCGTCCATAATTTCCGCGCTGCCCACCATGGACTTTAGGGTTGGGAAAAAGCATTTTCGAGCTATGGTTTTGTACATGTCAAAGTACTGTGGTCGCATGTCCTTTGGTATGGCGGCGGTGAACTCGTAGTATTTATCGATTAGGTCTGACAGTTCTTTTAATTTTTTGAGATCCCAGATGAGCATTTTATCATCCATGATATTGACCAGGAATATTGACGCCGGCACAACGCAAATAAACGGCTGCTCCAGCATGGATTTCAGTTCTCTTTGCAAGCTTATGAACCCCTCTGACGGAGCGCTCATGTTCTCCGACAGCAGATGATCCGTGATGGATGTTTTATAATCTTTCAGTCTGTGTTTGAATTTATGAAAATTCACTTCGGCGGTTCTCACGAGGTCTTTAGCGTAACTTCTGCTGATGACGTCAGATGCTCCTAATCCGTTCATCATGTCCACATATTTTTGCGTTGGGGCAAAGCTATTGGCCGATAGCCACTGGAAATTTTTATTTTTCATGACGTCGCAGATGAGCACAGTTTTTTGGTACATTTTTGCCAGGTCATGCGGAGTAAAATCCACCGCTGCGTTTTTGGAGATGGCCATCATGTGATCTATGTCATTGGCCACCATTTGGAATATTTTTTCGATTCTATCGCTGAAAACGTCGTCGAGAAAAAATTGGAATAGTGTTTTCAGAATATTTTCGATTTGCGGTCTCAGAGGTTCCAGACGGAACTGCGGCGGCATAAGTTTTTTATTGGGAAGGCGAGTTTTGACCTCCTCCGCTATGCGGAATTTATCGTTAAACAGAGTCGTAGTGAGATCAATGACGCTTTTTCTATCTTCCAGCTGACGTATTTCATTGTATTCGGAGCTCACTCTCTTGATGGTGGACACTTTTTTGGCAAAATCCAGCAGAGCCTTAAAACTAGCAAACGAATTTATGTCAAATATATCTGTTGATTCGTCCTGCTGCTCGATCTCCGGAGGCATGAGAATTTGCTTTGCGTTCATGTTAAGATCGATGTACATAGCTTTCACCACCACAGCGTCAAATACCAGTCCCATGGCGTCTATTATGTCTTCGTGAACACTGGAAAACCACGACTGCGGCACAAACACAGAAAATACGTCGTACCTATTTACTATCGGCATATTCTGGAGCAAGCTGGATATCTGTTTGTTTATAACGTACTGATCTTCCGGACCGTTTATGTGTCTTTCCAAAAACTTCACCTTGACTATCATGGATCTTATGGACGTTAGCGCATGGTAATAATCTGTGATTTTCATCTTTATTTTATAGTTGCCATAAAACCAACCCATGGAAATTATTATGGCCCCGGAAGCAAATATTATTTTATTGCGCAGTGCAACGCTACTTACATCAACGACGTCTATTTTTATGGGAGCCGCCAAATTGAACTCCTTAAAAATTTTTTCGCTCAGCAGATCCTGCACAAAATACAATTCGCTCCTCGGAGAATGGTCGCTCATAATACTACTGGTATCCAATAGCAATTCTGGACTCAACGCCATTGGCCGCAGCAGTTCTGCCGGTGCTTCCGTCGTTTTCTTTCGTTTACCGATGCAGTACACTCCTCTCAATAGCAGTCCGTCTGAGGGGTTATGCGTCTTAAACATCATATGCAGATACTGGGATAGGGGTTTTTTCAATTTATAAAACTGCGCTCCCAGCAAAACGGCTTTTTCCAGATTAAAATGAAATCTATTTTCCTTTGCAAAAGTAAATATCGCCTTTCTTATGCCGGCGTTGATGGTATCGAAAATTTCGTCCACCCAGGCCGTGGAAAATGCGCTGCCGATGGCATAGGGATTGGACCAGCCGAAAATCTGCTGCTGTGCATGCTCGTTCAGCAGATGCGCCAATTCCGAAAATCCCGGAATAAGATCGGATTTTGTAATAATTATGTATAATGGCAGGCGCAAATTCACTTCTCGCTGGAAAGCGAATATTTTGTCAAACATTTCCTGAGCGTATTTTTCTATGGCAGACGCTTCGGAGAGCAGCATATCTACCGGCAGTGTCATGATGATTCCGTCCAGAGGGCGCCTTGGCCGAATAAATAAAAATAATTCGCTGATGAACGACCAAAATTTATTTTTGTCTTCTGTGGTTTCCATGCGGGGAAATTCAAAAACCGCCGCCTTTTTGAACAATTTCCAGAGGGGATCTAGGGAAGAACCTTCGGCGGTCAAATATTCGAGATTCAGATTGTCGAGTATCGTAGTTTTTCCACTATTTTCGGGACCTACGATCATGAAACACGGTAATTTATATCTCCAGCGCATGTCGTAGGTGCTGTTTCGGATAACGTCCATGATCTGGAAAAACATTTTCGTTACCGGTCCTGCCTTCAGGATACCGTGCAATGTCAATATTTCTCCGAGTCTACCGGAAATTATTGGCAGGTCTTCGTGGCGCATTCTTTCTTTTGAGTTATCCGTAGGCGCATCCTTTTTTTTATCTTTTTTGATGGTTACCGGAGTTGGTTTCGAATTTATGTAAAAAATGCACAGTGAAAAAAATACGATGATCAGAAAAATTGCAACGATTATCATGCCTATTGTTATGGCCGGAACCACTTCTTTGGGAAGGGAAGTCAGGTTTTCCCTTACGATGTTGATGTTATTTTGCATGACGTCAAGAACGCCATTTGCGGCGTCCACACCTTTTCCGATGGCGGCGTTTGCATTGTCTGCAACTGCGTCCAGACTGCTTCCGATACCTGTATTTTCAATATCAGTACTCATGTCAGTTATCCCGCAGTGCTATACTAGCAATTTCCTGTACCATGATATTGATGTCTCTAGTTTCTAACATCCAAACCACCGTACTAATCACCAAAAACATAAAAACAAAAAAAGAGGAAATATAAGTGATGATGGCTGCGTCCGGCAATAATTTCCGATGAATCGATGGGATTGTGTAGGTATATTCCTTTTGAAATAAAGGACCGTCCAGATTCGTCACCGATATATCAGACTGCGCCAGAGCTCCCAGAAGCTTGCGAAGATATATGCCAATGTGTTCCGGCTCATCTTCAATTCCGCGGAATTTCCCCTTGAACCCCAGCAAAAGCGATTTGATGTATATTTCGGATTTTTCCAAAAAAAGATGATGCCTCTCCAACACAAAATCGTCGATTTTTTCGAACACCACTTCTCCCGCCACCTGTGTACCGAAAAATTGCTGTTCCAGCATATTATTTTCCCAAAATTTTTTTCCGTTCCAGTCCATGTTTAAAAAAATTTCGTCGGCGAGCACGGCGGCCATGTACATGGCTTCCTTTATTTCCTTGTGAAAGTACAGATTTTTGTCGTAGGTCAGATGTGTTTTCAGGAATCCACTCATTAATTTATGCATTTGTTTAAAGTCGAATTCGTCTTTTTGAATTTTCATCAGGTCCCTATTTTCGAATATTTGCAGACAGAACGCGTCAAATATTTCCACAAGATTCGCATCACGATCGTTATTTTTTTGGAATGAGTTAGTATTCGGCATAGAGCACCACCTCCTCAGGCAATATTTGCTGGGACGAATTTACCAGACACAGATTTTCCGAAGCTTTTATGTAGGCGCTTTTGGTTTTTATCGCCAGAATCGTCATGCCGTTCGGCTGAGTGATGTAGGCGCCGCGCTCCATTATGGATCGTTCTGCACCTAGGACTCTTCTGTCTTTTATCAGATGCAGCATAGATTCGCTGGCAATTTGCACTCCGGATATCCAGCTGAGAATTTCGTTTTCGGAGAGCGAAAAGGCTCTTTGGATTCCTATGGCGATTTCATCACCTTTGAGCCATTCTGGTCTCATTAGCAATTTGAATATATTTTCTTCTTTTTGGAAGTGGATGATATTGTATCTCTGTTTCATGGCGGCCAGTATATTTTTTGCATATTGCACGAGGGCGTTGAACGTAAGAAACATATTTTCATGGTCATAGGTTGGCAGCATTGGTATCAGCGAAGCCGGTGTTATGGAAATAATGTTGGATACCGCGTGCAAGAGGCATTTATACATTTCAAAGGGCTGTATTCCGTTGATTTTTATGATGGCTTCCAGAGGCAAAACCGCCTGCATCAGCAATCGAAGCGCTGTCATGGACTCGTCTATGGCGGTTGTGGCGTAATTGTCCTTTCTATCGGCGAAATACGACACTTTCCCCCTGATAATCTGAGCAACTTCCCGGCACATGATCGATACTTGGGAATGCTCATCCAGCGTAATATATGGCGGAATGAAATTCGTCGCTGCGAAGCCGCCGTCAATGGCTTTTTCCGCCTCAAAAATTGGAAAACTCGTGTAGCGAGCGTCTATTTCGTGCTCCAGCAGCAGCCGCATTCTGGGTTTTAGCACCGGAATATTTATGAGATTGTCGCCGGTATTTTCATCGTTTATGCCGATTATTTCATCTGAATAGTAGCGAGCCATATCTCCCGTGAGCTCGTTGTCTCCTTCTTTTCTCACCGGAATGGCCAAATATATTTTCACCGGCACCTTATGACTTGTAAAATATTTGCTAAGATTCTTCTCCAGTGGAGGATCAAACATTGCGTCGTAATCAAAGTGATATCCGTCCCGAAAAATTCCCCGCACTTTCATAACGCGAAGCACTCCGGCAGACAGCGTTGACGTATCCACAGCCAGCTCGTGAATCCCATAGCAAAACGCATAGCAGGATAAGCCAAATACGCCAAACAAATGCTGCGTGTAACTGTCTGACTGTTGAAAATGCTGCGGAGATAACAGCATCCCCTCATGCCACTGTATAAAGCTCTGGACTTTACTTACCATATTATTCACCACCAAAATTATCCGTCTACTTTGTTTAGAATAAATTGATAATAGTTAATGATTGATTAAAATATGCGACAGCAGAAACATTTTGGTGAAAATCCGCCGGGTGGTGAAAACTTTAGCCCAAACGCGCCCCAAATTAAAAAAAAGACGCGTTGAGCGAAATTAGCAAAGTATGAACACAAAAAAACCGTTCCACAACAATCTTAAACTCATTTTTTTATCCGATATTTGCTTATTTGGTGAAATCCACAAGAATAGTATGGCAGGATATTTTATGAGCTTTACAAGCTAGTGCAACGGCGCAAAGATTGTAGTTGTTATTGTCAATCATAATAGCATAAGAGGGGGATTGCTTGAAATACCTTACAAACTTATCGAAAGCTTTACCTTTGGAAGCACGATCATAGTAATATAAACTATATAATAATCCATCCATGTATCTGAATTTGTACTCCGGTGCACGAAAACCTGTGCTTTCTTTTATTACAACATCATACCCAGTTTTTTTCAAGTTAAAGAGCTCTGATTTATACGCTATTTCATTACTTAATCCAACGCGCTGTAATTTTTTCATTCTGCTGCGGTGCTCCAGGAGCTTTCCTGCGGTAATGACAAAACTGGAAAGACCATAGTTGGTAAAGTTTTTTACACATTTGACCGCGTCGCTGTCGACGGCGTTGTCCGTGACAAGTGTTCCGTCGTAGCCAATCAGAGCCACAGGGAAATCTCCCATGGAATATTGCAGTTGCGCTACGGTATCATTTACCTCTTGCCAAGTTTTGCATGTGGTGGATATATGATTCGCACAAGGCTCACTACCGCGAGGACACATAGCAGAAATTCCGATACTAAATGATAACACATTAGTACATAAGACACCAAAAAAAGCTCGTCTAACAATATTTATAAATTTATTCATTTCTCAATTCTCCGATAAAAATAATATACAATATCAATTGTCATACTATATATCTTTACAAATATATTAACAAGAACTTTTGTCAATCCTGTTAAAAAAAATGCAAAAAATTTTTAGGAGATCAGAATTTTTTAGACCACCCCCAAATGCAAATTTCGAACAAAAATCTTTTCTAAAAAGTAGCAGATGCAGTGGCTGCCTTGTGCAATCGATCATTGATGGAAACGCCAATGCCGACGTTGGGAATTGGCATGACACAGATGCGTTGGGCGTCTGTTTTATCTAATTGGCGGATCATGGCGAACAGGTTTGCGGCAGCTTCGTTCAGATCGCCATTGGCGCTGAGATTGAGCACATGCGCACACGAATTGGGAAACAACGCCCCGAACGCCAGCAGAGCATCTGACTCATCAACCGCATGACAATTCAGCACAATTTTTTTGCCAGGGGTATAGTGCTTTAGTAATTTTGCCGGTGTTTCTAGATTATTTTTGCGGAAGGACCAGCCACATTTGACAGTAATTTCATTTTCCCCGATGGCGCCGAGCCGGACAATGACTGGATTATCGCCGGTGAGATCCACTATCGTTGATTCGATGCCGATTTTGCATGATCCGCCGTCAATTATGCACAGCGACTCGGTCTCCATGGCGTCCACTACATCTGCGGCGGATGTGGGACTAATTTTTCCCGATTGGTTCGCGCTTGGAGCCGCCAGCGGAAACGGCAGATGCGCCAACAGCATCTGTGCCACCGGATGATCCGGAATCCTTATGCCAATAGTATCCAGTCCGACGGAACATAACCAAGATAATTGCGAAGTAGGTTTTCGTTTTAGTAGCATAGTCACCGGTCCCGGCAAAAAACATTTTGCCAAGAGCCATGCTTTTTCATCAATAAAAATATCCGCCGACGCCCGCTCCAGCGATTCATAGCACACGCTCAGCGGATTAAACTCCGGACGATTTTTGCAGGAAAATATTTTTGCAACGGAGGTATCATTGTAGGCATTTCCTCCCAATCCATACACGGTTTCCGTTGGAAATACCACAAGATTACCGTTCGAGAGTTCTTGGGCAGCGGATTTTATGTTTTCGATGGTGGGCTTGTGTATGCCGTAATGCATAGCACAGTCTCCTAATCATATATTAAAGCGAAAATGGAAAACGTCTCCGTCGTTTACCACGTATTCTTTTCCTTCGAGACGCATTTTTCCGGCGGCTTTGGCTCCGGCTTCACCTTCGAACGCGATGTAGTCGTCATAGCTTATGGTTTCGGCGCATATGAATCCGCGTTCAAAATCTGTGTGAATTACGCCGGCGGCGGCGGGGGCCTTGGCATTTTTCTGCGTTGTCCAGGCGCGCGATTCCTGAGGACCAGCCGTGAAAAAAGTCACAAGATTCAGGATGTCATAGCCGCCGCGAATCACCCGTGACAGGCCGGATTCGACCAATCCTAGGGAAGTAATGTATTCGTTTTTCTCGATTTCGTCGTCCATGATTGCAATTTCAGATTCGATTGCCGCCGAAACGACGATGCTTCCGAAATTTCTGCTGCGGGCAAACTCCGTCACTTTTTTTGTCCAGTGATTCTCCGTTGCGACGTCGCTTTCATTTACATTACAAACATACAGAATCGGTTTTTTAGTGATGAGGTGCATGGAGCTAGCAAAAATTTCTTCGTCTTTGGGAAGCGACAGTTGCGATAGCATTTTTCCCGCCTCCAGCCAGTCGATGGACTTTGCAAGAAAAGATTTCTCCGCCGTCAGCTCAGGATTATTTTTTTTGGCCACCACCAATTGTTTTTTTTTCAAACTTTCCAAATCTGCGAGCATGAGTTCCGTTTCCACCACTTCTATGTCCCGAATAGGATCCACATTGCCGTGAACGTGAGTTATGTCCGAATTTTCGAAGCATCTTACTATGTGCAGAATTGCGTCGGTACTTCGAATGTGCCCCAGAAACTGATTGCCCAGACCTTCGCCATCGCTGGCTCCCTTCACGAGACCGGCGATATCGATAATTTCCAATTGGGTTGGAATGATTTTTGCGCTTTTGGCAATGCGTGCCAAATTAAATAAACGCGGATCCGGAACCCCCACAATGCCAATGTTTGGCTCTATGGTGCAAAACGGATAATTCATGGCTTGTGCCGCTGCCGTCTGCGTTAATGCATTGAATAAAGTGGATTTCCCAACGTTTGGCAGTCCAACTATTCCACAATTAAATCCCATTTTTTATTACTCCTGACGATCGTTTTCTGAAGCATAAACTTCCCTTGAAAACTCTGTCAACAGTTGCGGTTCCCATTTTCTAGAATTTTTTTAAGAGACGTTACATGTGCTCATTCTATAGACCTATTTCGAAACCGAGTAATTCAGAGGAATTTTTAGGAGCCAATCCTCCTCGCCAGTTATGCATCACAGGAGAAATGGAAAGTTGTGCGCAACAGGAAAAGGAGAGAGTCGTACGTCACAGGAAAAGGAGAGAGTCGTACGTCACAGGAAAAGGAGAGAGTCGTACGTCACAGGAAAAGGGAAAGTTGTGCGCCGGCACCTTTTCCACCAATTACCACAATATCAGAAAAATGTAAAATTTCCGTTAACGGCGAAAAAATTTTATAAATTA
>JAITAC010000061.1 GCA_031284345.1 Holosporaceae bacterium
TACCAAGATAAGCAATGCAAGTAATTCTAATAATTCAAGAAAAATTACTAGTTCGAATAATTCTAATAATAATTCAAAAAAGATTACTGGTTCGAATAATTCTAATAATAATTCAAAAAAGATTACTGGTTCGGGAAAAAAGCGCTCTTCTCAAGATTCCTATTCAATTGATGAAGGATATATAGATGGGAAGTATCGAGATGAAACCGAGGAGAAGTATCGAGATGAAATTGAGGAGAAGTATCAAGATAAAATTGAGAAGCAGAGACGTAAATTAGAAAAGAAGTTAGAGGATAGAAACTCCCAACGCCAAGCGTACGGATCGAACCAAAGACGTAGAAAGAATAAATACAATTGGTAGTTGTTTGTTTTGGTTAAATGCTAGGATGAATTATGAAAAAAATTATTGCAACTATTTGCTCTTGTGCTGTGTGTTTTTTCGATATCCACACACTTCAGGAAAAAACTGATAGCGGTGGAGAAATACCGCAGAAGCAGGTATCTTCCATAACTAGCGACCATCATACGACAACAGAAACGGGCATTTGCCCGTTTCTTGTTTCCGACAATAACGAAACAGATGTTATGAACTGTAGTTTGCCATTGATGAGTACTCCTTTGGAGTCTGGCATCATAAGTTCCACCTCTTCGAGTAGTACAAGTTCATCATCCAGCAGTGCTTTAGGAAATACATATGTTCCTGAAAAACAAATGCTTAAATCCGTATTCAATCTATGTCGTGAGGCAATAGATGGCCTCTGGAACGTAAGAATTGGAACAGTTGATAAGATTGTGAATGAGACCAACAATATATTGTTGGAATTGCGAAAAATAGTTGATACGATTCCCAAAAATATTATTGCTAGTGAATCCGTCAATGCGGTTTTTTCCAATATTACCGAGAGTCTTTTTCTTCTAGAAAAAGTTCATACTTCTCCCCAAGATTATGGTGGTTTTTTGGAAGGATCGAGCGCTCCACATCCCCAATGTAGTGGCGAAAGTGAAGCGAAGAGCTCAGCTGACGATGAATCTGAAATTGATCTATCTGATGTCGATGCTGTCCCCAAAATCATAAAAATGACCATCGATAGCATTAAGAATGTCGCAAAACTTTTTTCTCCGCTACCGGAACAAACAGAAGAATGGGAAAATTCCTCAGAAACTATCATAAACAAGAGAAAAACTCCGGAAATCCACAATACTTATTTTAGTTCACCGTTAGCTTTATCGACGTCGTCGTTTATGGTGCAGCCTTCTTTTCTAGCATCGTTAGCTTTTGTTCCGGATCTTGAGTTGGTATCTGATATGGATCCGCAAAGTATGTATTATGAAAATATTTGGGATAATGACGAACTTAGTTTGCAAGTTTGGCGGAAATCTAAAGTCCAAAAAAGACGACGTGTACGAGAAAAAAGTCAGTCTCGAAAACTCATAAAAAGCTCGTTAAAATTAAATAGGCGAAAAAAATGATTAAAAATAGATTTATATCCTGTATGTTTTTTTTTACGATTTTTGTTGAAATCGGCAGTGCGCAGGCAGTTCATGATGGGAATTTGCTGCTAAAAGGAATTGCGCTCATGAGAGAAATCACCAAATATGAGCTGCAATACATTGAAATATCCGGAGCAGGTAACGAAAAAATCACCAAAGAAGAAAAATTCGCTATTCGGAATGAATTGCATAGTAGATGTAGAAGAATAGGGATATCCGACAGTGTGCCGGATCAATTATTGGTGCTCATGGGTCCTGATATTGTTGAAGCGCTCATGTTTTCTATTGAAGATACTGATCCGCATGTTGTGTCTCATCAACTTACCACTACTATGGAAATACTGAACGAAATATGTACTTTCATAAATCCCCCCTATAAATATCAGATCCAAAAACTAAAAGAGAGGATTTTAATTTTTCGTAATGGCTGGAAGAAAAAAGTAGAGAAAAAAAATTCCGACATGCGAAAAAGTCACAAAGACATAGGTTTTTAAGAACTCTATTGAAGTTTTTTGAAAAAAAATGTAGGATTCGATGAAATCCTAATGTGTTTGTGGAGATCGTAATGGAGATTATCATAGAAAAGTGCAAAAAATGCTTTTCCTGCGAAGAGGTTTGTCCTGTTGGAGCCATTTCCGAGAATAATGGAGTTATGGTCATAGATAAAAGCATCTGTCTAGAGTGCGGGTGCTGCGCTGCTTCTTGCCCATCCAGAGCGATAATATTCGACTGATTATCTGCTATTGTGGTATAGCAGATATGTTTTTAGATTTATGGAGTGATTTTTAATGCAGCATTTTTTATTAGCCTTTCATTTTGTTTTAGCTTTTGCCATAGTTGGACTTATTTTGCTTCAGAAGCATGATTCTGATGGAGCTCTCGGATCCAGCGGTGGTGGAGCTGGTAGCAGCATGTTTTCCGTTCGCGGACAGGCTAATCTATTAACCCGAGCTACGGCAATTCTCATGACGATTTTCATAATAAATTGCATCATATTGGGACGAATTCACAAGCATAAGGTGACAGAAGGATCTCTGATAGACAATGTGGACGCAAATACCAGCGCTCCAATCTCGCAGAGCAAACCAGATGCGGCTTCGGAAGTCCCGCCGCAGCCTAATGTTGATGCCAAGAATGCGGCCACTGTGGAAACTGCTTCGAAATCCAAGAATGCGGCCACTGTGGAAACTGCTCCGGAATCCAAGAATACGGCCACTGAGGAAACTGCTTCGAAATCAAAGAATGCGGCCACTGAGGAAACTACTCCGGAATCAAAGAATGCGGCCACTGAGGAAACTGCTCCGGAATCCAAGAATGCGGCCACTGAGGAAACTGCTCCGGAATCCAAGAATACGGCCACTGAGGAAACTGCTCCGGAATCCAAGAATGCGGCAACATCTGATTTGTCGTTGGGGGACAGTGGCACTGACGACGAGGAAGTCGCTGCGGATTCAGCCTGGGACACCAAAAGCGCTCAGAAAAAAAATAAAGGATAATTAATGGCGGAAATAAAAGTCGTGAATGTTGGTGGTATTGGGATAGCAAATACTCGTCCAATGGTTTTGATAGCTGGTCCCTGCGCTCTTGAGAGTCGCGATTGTGCCTTGAGAATCGCTGATCAGTTGGTGAAAATAACCGATGACCTGAAAATTCCATTCATATACAAAGCATCCTTCGACAAAGCCAACAGAACCAGCTTAAATGCCAAAAGAGGCGTTAGCATTGACGAAGGCTTGGAAATATTTAGCCTGATAAAAGCAACGTACGGTTGTCCGATAATTACCGATGTGCATGAATCGCAGCAATGTGGCATTCTAGCGGAAGTGGTTGAAGTTCTGCAGATCCCAGCTTTCCTATGTCGCCAGACGGATCTACTTGTGGCTGCGGCCAAAACCGGAAAAGCCATAAATGTGAAAAAAGGTCAATTTTTGGCTCCGTGGGATATGGAAAACGTCTGCAAAAAACTCGCCGATTCCGGAAACGATAATATTATGCTCTGTGAGCGAGGCACTTGCTTCGGCTACAATCGACTGATCTCCGATATGAGATCACTGAGAATCATGGGATCATACGGGTATCCGATAATATTCGACGCCACCCATTCGGTTCAGGAGCCCGGAGGACTGGGAACTTCTAGCGGCGGCAATCGAGAATATATCGAGCCATTGGCCCGAGCTGCTCTAGCCGTTGGAGTCGCGGGTATATTCCTGGAGACGCACTACGATCCGGCAATTTCCATATCCGACGGACCCAACATGATGCCGCTGCACGCCATAAAAAATTTTCTGATCTCCATGAAACGTTTCGATGAACTTGCTAAAGACTCTAACTATTTGGATATATCCGGATAATGTTTTCCTATTCTGCGCATAAAAACCTGAAATTTATCACTTCCAATATAATTTGGATTTGCATTGTGGGATATTTTCTATTCCACATGTTCAGTGGAGCGCGGGGTGCCGTCTCCTGGATGAAGCTTAGTCATGAAGTAGCAACACTGGAGCGGGAATTGGCGTCCATTCGGGAAGAAAACGCTTTTTTGGAAAATAAAATCAAACTAATAAAAAACGATAACCTGGATTTGGATCTGCTGGAAGAACAAGCTCGCAATATACTTGGTATGGCTCAGGAAAACGACGTGATCGTGCTATTGCCCCACAGATAAACGCATCATGGGACTGCGGAATTTGATGTCCATCATTTCATAAGCCAGTTTACCACTCTGGTGATTTTGGACTGTACATTTATTTGATTCATTCTCCCCCATAATCCCCGAAATCGTTTTCCTGCGACACATTTATGTCGGGAGTCAATATTTTTTCCGGAGTTTCGCAATTGCACGGACTATTTTTTAAGTATTTTATCAGCAGGAAATTTCGGCATATCCAGCAGGTATTGGCGGAAATTTTTACATGTATGGCGTTGTCGGCTATAAAAGGAAAATTGTCGGCGGTATCGATGACGAAGGCAATGACGTCTTGCGCATCGATGGTATCCACATGAATCTTGGGATCCCGGATATATGCGCAGAAATAATCCGATGTTTCGAGATAATTGCCAAAGTATAGGTGGCTAAATGGCATTGTCAGGTCCGGCTCAACGGCGTAGACGAGCGGACGTCCATTGCCATCTTTGGCTTGTTTTTCGGGGATTCCTATGGTTTTAAAAGGCACATTTCCCACGTAATTATTGATCAACCCGCCAGCGGTGGATTCCAGACCATCGCCGCCATTGGCCGGACGCGGTAATCGGTTACTGCAGGTCAGATATGCGGCCAGTGAGGCCGTTACGATTTCGATATTTTCTTTTGTCACTTTTGCTTTCATAATTTTATTGGCGATTTTTATTTTTGTGATAAAAAAACCGGAGATCAGTCCGATAATTGATATGACAATGGCCATTTCCAGCAGTAGTGATCCGCGAAAATATATTTTTTGTGGGTTAAAAAATTTTGAACATAATGATGCAATCTTGGTTTTTATTTTTAATGTCATATTTTGGTCCAATTGCGGCTGTGTCGGATGCTCGGAGAGTTATCACGTCGCCGGTTGATGGATCTCCGGTGTCGGAATTTTTATCTATGAAATAGGCGTCTTCCTGGGATATTATGCCGCTGAAGCGTTTATTATCTTCAGTTCCTCCGGACAAGATTATCCAGGTTCCGGGGTATCCGGCAATATTGGTGGATACGCTGTAGTATCCGCCGATTTTGCAGGTGGGATGGCCGTTATTCATTTCCAGGTGTATTATATCGGAGGCTCCCAAATGTTTCCAGAATCGTCGGGAATCGTCGATGGAGGCAATAGCGCCATCGCCCCGACCGTTTTCGACGGCGGAACCGATCATATCGTTGGCGGCAACCAGATCTCCGGGCATGCTTCCGTATTTTTCCATGAACGCCTGGACAGCGATTCGGAAAGAATTTACCTGTTCGATGACGGATCTTAGTTTAGCGGTATGGATTAGTTCTTTTCCCTTTAGCGTAAAGCTTGTGATTAATCCTATGACGACAATTGCGATGGCAACTTCGATCAGGGAGAATCCGGCGGAGTTATTTTTTAATTTGTTTTTGGGTTGTGGTGTCATTTTCAAACCTCAGAGGACGTGGATCCGACGAAAATTTTTCATATATTTTTTGGTCTGCTTTATGGTGCATTTTTGATTTATTTCTTAAGATTGTTGCTTTCAGGAAAATTACCAATTCCGTTACTTCGGTATTTTTTTCTCGTGATCCGGTTATGAAATCGACTGGAGTATTTTCCATATGTGGTATACCTTTTCTGCTGTTCAGTGATTTTTCCTGCATTAGTCCTCCCATTACGGCGATTTGTCCGGACTTTAGTCGCAGCACCGAATCCAATTCGCGCACATCCACGATGGGGATTTTCTGCATTTGGATTTGTGGAGATCCTAGCGTATTATTTCCTTGTGCGGAATAGTTATGAAACAAAAACGGCACTTCTTTGTAGTTGGCTATTTTGGATATGGTCGGACGCAAAGTCAGCAGGATGGTATTATTTTTTCTATCGATGGAGGGCTGCACGGTCATTACCAATCCGATGGGGATAGTTTTCACATTTGCCGAGAGCAGATCTGTGTTTAGGGCGTCGGATCTGGAGCTGCTGTATTGTTTTTGAAATTCTGGCATATAGATCACTTCGTTTTGGGCGACCTTAAAGACGGCCGAGTGGTTATTGAGCACGGTAATTCTCGGACTGGACAGCGTTTTTACGGCTCCGAATCCTTCCAGAAATTTAGAAATTAGGCTTATGCCGTCGGAATTAACGCCAATGGAGAAGAGTCCATCTCCGCTGTATTTTTGATCGACGATATTGTGACCTTTTCGCATAATGCTCCAATTGACGCCGCTTTTAAATTCGTCTTTCAGGTTGATTTCCAGGATTTTTGCTTCGATGAGTACTTGTGCTTCAGACATTTCTTTCAGTAACCCCAGATAATTTTGGATTTCTTCGTGTTTTTCCTGTGTGGTGCAGACGGTTATCAGTCCTCCTTGGCGATGGACGGTGACGAAGTTTCCGTCGGCGTTTCCGACTATGGCTTTTAGGGTTGATTCCAATTCCATCCAGAAATCATTGCGGGTGGTGCTTGTGACGGAGCTGCTGGAGCCGTTCGTCTTGGAGGCGTTGCTTGACGAGGACTCGGGGGTTAGGGAAAATCCGGACACGTCTCCGGAAAATATGTCTGTTGCAATCGACATGGAGCTTTTGGTGTCCCGCAATATGTTCAAGGAGGAAATGTTATAGGTCTGCAGTGTGGGAGAATTATATTCTATTTTTACGGAATTTCCCCGGAGGCTATACTTGAAATTCAAACTGCTGCAGATATCTTTTAGTATGTCCAGAAAAGGTCTATCTTTGGCCGAAAATGAAATATTTCCCATGACGTCTTGAGCAATAAAAATATTTACGCCCGCCAGGTTTGCCATTTGCACAAGGACGTTCCGCAGCTGCATATTTTCCGTGACCGATATGGAAATATTTCGGTAAAAATTTTGACTTATTTCTTCGTTTTTGGGAGTTTCATCTAAATCGGCTTCGTCCGAAAGATTCAGGTCCTGCAGGTAATCGTCGAAGGGAGTAGCCAAGAAGTCGAAGGCCTTGTGATCCATTCCTTTTTGCTGTGGAACTCTGGCTTCGTCAACTCTACTGCAGCTTAGTAGCAGCGTACATCCGATTAATACCCGAAACATTCAAGATCTCCCAATTAATTAAATTTATTATAATATTGTCGTAATGAATTGTACAGAAATATATACTAAAAATTTTTTGTATGCCAAGAAAAAAAAGCGGCATTTTGGCTTTACAAAACAACAATTTTCGCGTATAATAATTTTGTCGCAAATTTTAAATAATATGGAGGAGAAAAGCATGTTTAGTGGATTTTTGATATTTTGCGTTTGTATAGCAATTATTATATTTTTGAGTTCATTTTTTACGGTGCAGCAGCAGAGTTGTGCTGTTATTGAGAGATTGGGGAAATTTCACCGCATTGTTCATCCGGGATTAAGGTGGAAGATTCCATTTTTGGATAAAATTGTCGCTCGTTTAACATTTCGGATACTTCAGCTGGACGTGGCCGTAGAGACAAAAACCAAAGACAATGTTTTTGTGAATGTAGTGATTGCAGTTCAATATGTTATTCTTCGGGACAAGATTTATGAGGCTTGCTATGTGCTGTCGGATCCGGAGTATCAGATCAAAGCTTTTGTGTTCGATTTGGTGCGGGCTCAGGTGCCGAAATTGGTGCTGGACGACGTATTCTCCAAAAAAGATGACATAGCCGATGCCGTCAAGGCGGATTTGGAGAAACCCATGTCGGAATTCGGATACGGCATCATAAAAGCGTTGGTTACGGACATAAATCCCGATAAAAATGTCAAAGCCGCCATGAATGAAATCAATACGGCACAGCGGTTGCGAGTGGCCGCCACCGAGAAAGGCGAAGCCGATAAAATACTAAAAGTAAAACAAGCCGAAGCCGAAGCTGAAGCCAGCATACTTCATGGAAAGGGTATCGCCGGCCAAAGGCAGGCCATAATCGAAGGATTGGGACAATCTGTGGATGAATTCGTGCGCCAGATACCCTCTACCAATGCCCAAAGTGTCATGGAGATGGTCCTGCTGATACAATATATAGACACATTGAAAGAAATAGGTGGCACTTCAAAATCTAATGTAGTCTTTGTTTCTCATTCTCCTGGAGGAATTTCTGCCATTGGCGATCACGTTCGGGAAACTATATTTGCATCTGCTAATTTAGAAAAAAACCCGGGTAAAAATACAATTGAATAAAATTTGTGGAAAATTTGAAAAAAGATTGAAAAAAAACTTGACTTCATTTGTATCTAGTGGCATAATAGGAACTATTGCATGACTGATTTTTTTACGATTGATTTGTCGAATTTGCAATTGCTGCAATTGCACCATAATTCGCTGTGGCACTTAAGCTTATTCTGTAAAAAATACCTCATTATGCAATGGCTTTGTGAAAGAGGGAAAATACCAGGATGATAATTAGCCATATTCCTTAATTGTTTTTGGCATTTTTTGGGAATCTCAAATTTTTGCGATTTCAAAGATTGGAAAAAATTATAAATGAACATGGTTATTGTCCTTGTATAGTTTTAGACAAAAAGGAGAAATAGAATGGGAAACTCGAAAATGAAAGCACTGATGCTGGCCGGCATCATTGGCGCTGCGAACCTAGGCGCGTTCCACGTTATGGCGCAAGAACAGCAAAGCGAAGAAAGCGCTTCTGGGCCAGATAGCTCTTTTGAAGATAGTTTTAAGGATACAGCCTATAGTGCTAGAGATACAATTAAAAAAGGAGTTTTGGACGTTAGAGATTCAGCACTTAGAGGATTCGCCAAGCGCCTTGACGCAGCCTCACAGCAAGCACGGGAGCAATCAATTGCTTTTGACCAAGGTACCATCACAATTGAAGAGAATACAACTCACGCCATTGATGATCTTATTGCCGTAGTAAATTTGAAGACCTGTGCACCAGCTACTCTTAGCGATTCGGCTCAGCGTGTATTCAACACCGCCTACGACAAAGATGGAAGATTTATCCTAAAAATCAGAGCGCTTCTGCAGGGGAAACTGGACAAAACGGAAAAAGAGCATGCGCAAACCTGTCTCAACCTATTATCAGCTACGAAGCCAATTCCATCGGGGTCTAGTGCTACTCACGAGCTGTTTTTGGCTATTATAGGAGCAATGGGCGGCGCTCAAGATACCAAAAATGCCAAAAAAGGCCTTAAGGAACTCGACTATATTAGTACCACCAATAAGGAAACAAAGGGATATTTTGAAGCATTCCATGGTACTACGGATCCGGTAGTTAGAACTCAATTTGCAACAAATATATACGAAGGATACCTGAAAAAATACGCTCGATACTCAGGACATGGAATACGTAAGGGATCCATGAGAATATTAATAGAAGATGTATTGAATGAATTTTTAGCTGGAGGTAATGCCCAGAAACAGACAACCTTGTCTGAGCTGTGTGATGTGATCAGTGCAAACATAGCTGCCAAAGCAGGCCGCATAATGAAATCTGATGGCCAAACGGTTGATTTCCAATTGCTCCTACATTATATCGGGAAAAGAGTACCAGCTGTACAAGAAGCTCTGGATGCTAGTACAGATAGCGGTAGTGCTGCAGATGCCGCCGCGGAGCCAGCGCTTTAAATAACTAAGTTTAGTCTGGCCTAGCCGTAGAAACAAAAACCAAAGGCATTGTCTTTGGTTTTTGTTATGGTTGCGCTTCTCTTATGGGCATATTACGCCAGATCCCATCTCTGATTTGCCGTTGTCGACGGGCAGCGACTGGTACAGTACGCGTTCCGCAAGTTGTTTGGATAATTCAAAATGGGATCTGGTATAATGATCCGCGCCGCAATATTTAAAAATACCACCCAGAAACTTATAAAACTGAAAAACCGCCACATGCATCAATGGATTCCAGTATCTGTTTGGTGGCAATCGTTCGTTTACAATTTTCGACTTCCGAAATTACTCAATTTTAAAATTCAAATTAATAAATATAGTCATTCTCCAAGAGAATTTTTGCAATTAGAAATCATATGTGCGAAATAACATTTTCATCTGCTAGTCTAGAAAAAACTTTGGATTAGAAAAAAAATAATAAAAAAAGCGAGAAAAACTTGACTTCACTATTATCGAATACTATATATAAGTCGTTGCGTAGTTAATTTTCCCAAGTTAATTTTGCCAAGTCTTCAAGGTTCGCAATTACATTGTGACTCCATGAGGTGTTTTAGCTTATCTTGCGAAGATAATAACTATTATACATTTTTAGAAAAAAAGGAGAAATAAAATGAGAAATTCGAGAAAAATGAAAATGCTGATGCTGGCCGGCGTCATTGGAGCTATGAACGTGAATATATCCCACGCCTTGATTGACGGTATTCAGAAAAAAATATCGTCACAGTTAAACGCAAGATCTGAGAGGGCGGTAACGATAGCACAGGAACAGGCACTAGCATATCATAAGGATATCATACAAATTGAAGAAAACACAACAGTAGCTATTAGAAACCTTATTAGTTTGGTACAACAAAAAATGCCAGCTCTTTTTGCCGCTGCGGTAAATAATATATACACTGCAGCCTACGGTAAAGATGGGAGTTTCATGGTAAAAATCAGACCACTTCTGGAAAAAGAATTGGCACAAGTGAAGAAAGATATTGCACAATCGTGTATTTTGCAACTATCACAAAAGTTCCCAACCAAACCATTTCAAACAGCGGCTCACATGTTGTTTTTGGCCTCTGTAAAATCAGTAGCCGATACGCAAAAACTAAACTGTAGCATTAGTGAAAATATCACAAAAGCCTCTAATGAGCTTCAGTCTATTGATGCTATAAACGAAAATGCAATGCAGCATTTGGACGCCTTTCATCTTTCTTCCTATCCGTATGCTCAAACTCTATTTGCAAAAACCATATACGAAGATATCTTCCTGCAGCAATACGGACAACACAAAGGATATGGAGTGGTCTATGGATCCATCAAAATACTATTCGAAGGCGTATTGGATAAGTTCCTTGCTGCACATTCCTCTGAAGAAGGTGCTCTTACTTTATTTTACTTGAATGCAGCAATCGATAGTATCGCGCTACAAAAACATAACGATGAGTATAAAAAGGTTGATTTTCAATTATGCCGGCTTTATCTCATGGGAAAAAAGAAGGACGCTCCTAATAGCATAGATTTTCTATCTTCTATAAATCCCGCGATTATGAGTATCGTAGGAGATAATCCTGCTATAACTGCTGACGATGACGTCCAAAAATAGACATATGTAATTGAAAAAAAAAGAAAAAAAATAATTTTTAAAACAATTTGGAGAAAAAAAATGGAAAATAGAAAAAAAATATTGCTCGCTGGTATCGCCATTGCCATGAGTATGGACATGACGCATGCTATGATCACAAATCCTACAGATCCTGTGGGAAAAACGCAAAAAATTTCTCTGCAGCAGAAGAACATGAAGCATCTAGAACAGCAAGCTAAAGAATATGATAAATTTGTAGAACATATCTGTGAGCAGACAAAAGAAGCTCTTAGTTATCTTTGTCGTGATATAAAGGATAAAGCTTCTTCTGACATTTTAAAAGCAGCCGCTCAGATGGTATACACACAATCTCGTGGTAATAAAGAAAAAATGAAGAAAAATTATGCGACAATTGTAAAATTTGGAGCACTGTTGCAGGAAGCGGTCCAAGAAGAAAATGATGTTACTGTGGTGAAAAGTCTCCTTATCGAGTTGTTGAAAACTACGCCAGAAGGAAAACATCCGTTTCATCCTATGCACAATCTGTTCTTGGCTTATGTTGGTGATGTATATAAGAAATATTTTTGCAAAGCTCCAGTCGTAAAAACGTATAGAGAACCTTTGAACAGCTTTTTCCAAAGAATAAA
>JAITAC010000091.1 GCA_031284345.1 Holosporaceae bacterium
TCTAGCCTGTGCCGGAGTTGTTACCGTCGGCGCCGGAGCTCTTGACTGTACTGGAGCTCTTGACTGTATCGGCGTTGTTACCGTTGGCGCTAAAGCTCTTGACTGCACCGGAGCCGCTGCTGGAGTTGGCGTAGCTACTCTAGCCTGTGCCGGAGTTGTTACCGTCGGCGCCGGAGCTCTTGACTGTACTGGAGCTCTTGACTGTATCGGCGTTGTTACCGTTGGCGCTAGAGCTCTTGACTGCACCGGAGCCGCTGCTGGAGTCGGCGTAGCTACTCTAGCCTGTGCCGGAGTTGTTACCGTAGGCGCTAGAGCTCTTGACTGTACTGGAGCTCTTGGCTGTATCGGCGTTGTTACCGTCGGCGCTAGAGCTCTTGACTGCACCGGAGCAGCTGCTGGAGTTGGCGTAGCTACTCTGGCCTGTGCCGGAGTTGCTACCGTCTGCGTTGTTACCGTAGACGTTGGCATTTGTCTCGCCGTAGCTGCATTAGTAAATGGCGTCGTAACTCTCTCCGGCAACACGGGATGACTACTTATAAAATGGTCAGCGTTTGATACGGCGTTTCGAATTGCCCCCAACATCAAGACCCTATCCACATTAAGAGGACGACTTTTGACCGATGTTACCATATGATTTAATTCATCGATCATTGCTTGACTTCCGCTAACATTCGTTAAACGTTGAAGAACTTCAATCCTAGCATTACACGCCAGTTCATAGTTGTTTACCTTGATGGTTCTACCAGAAAAATTCATGGAATAACAATTAGTGCTAATAAAAAAAACAAAAAACATAAATAGTATCTTTTGCGATATTTTCTTTTTCTTCATACTGTTCCCCCTTCGACTTGGAATCAATAAATACACATAATTATACATAACTAAAAGTAAAAAAAATATCAAAAACAATTATTTTTTTTGTTTTTTATTCGAAAAAAAATTATAAAAAAACATTTCTTATTTTTTATCTTTCTCCATGATTTTGCTAATCTGAAACCCGTTTACTTATAAAAATTCCCTCCGCTAACAAAAAATTTTATTATTTTCCGCTAATATGGAGATCGGTGAAAAATGTCCTGCGCACGCCCGGAACTTAAAACCCAATAGAAAATCAATAAATTGACATAATGTTGCTCATATCTTTTGTCCAATTATTATTTTCAGTTGGAATTCTGTAGCTTTTATTTTTTCGACTTAAAAGTAGAAGAACTGTCCAAAAACACTAATCTCTCTTAAAACTTACTGAAAATCCAGCGTTTTTCAGCGATAATTTCTATTTTTATTTAGGCAATCTTCAATTCATCGCAAGTATTAATCTTTTCAAATGATAAGAAAAGTGTTAATATACTGTCGTTGAGATCCGAGAACATTTTTCGATATAGTAGGAAGAATTACCAAATAAACGGAACGTTTATGGTTGATATTTGAACACTACCTACTCATATATGCTCGGACCGGTTACAAATTGGGCTTTTTTTGACTCCTCAGACGAGACACAACACAGAACCAAAACGTTCTCGAAGTGCTGCTTGCTATGTACAAGAATCTGAGTAACATCCGCCGAAAAAAATACCTGAAAAGAGCCGTTTGTCAACCGCCACCAATTCGAAAAATTGCCGGACGCCCGCAGTCATAACATGAATAAATAGCTTAGGAGATTATAGATGGAAGATAGTGGATTCGAAGAAGGACAATTGGTCGTATACCCCGCTCACGGAGTAGGTATAGTGCAAGGAATAGAAACACAAAATATTTCAGGCTCCGAATTAAAAGTCATCGTCATTGCCTTCGATAAAGACAAAATGGTGGTTCGCCTTCCACTAAATAAATTTACTTCAAAAAAAATTAGAAAGCTATGTACCAAAAAAGAAATGGAAGAAGCCATCGATTATCTGCGCGTCCCACCCAAAACGAAAAAAATGATGTGGAGTCGTCGAGCACAAGAATATGAGACAAAAATTAATTCCGGCGATCCAATTTCTATAGCACAGGTAGTAAGAGATCTGCACCGAACAGCAACACAGCCTGAGCATTCCTACAGCGAACGTCAGATCTATCAGGAAGCCCTCTGCCGCTTAATGCGCGAGTATGCCGCTGTAGCCCAAATCGACGAAAAACAAGCTATGGAAAATTTGGAAAAGGTCCTGGCCGCCTAATGCCTATTCTGCAGGCGCTGCTGGATCCGCTGCGCCGAATACCAAAACCGATCCTGCTGGTGGCTCTCTATGGACTGTTGCTGAACATCTCTACCCAGATGCTGTATTCGCATCTGGTACTGTTCCTAAAATTCGATCTCGAAGTAACGGAATCCCAAATCGGATGGATTGATGGAATAGGCGAATTCATCTCCTACCTAATCCGAGTATTCTCCGGAGCAATCAGCGATTACATCTACAATAGAAAATTACTGCTTCTGCTCGGATGCTCCATCTGCTGTCTGGTAAAGCCAATTTTCTCCTGCACAACATCCCTAATAAGCATTTGGGCAATAGAACTAATGGAACGCATCGGAAGCGGCATTCAGGCAAGTCCCCGCGATGCTCTGCTGGCAGATCTCGCCGATAAAAATAAACTCGCCGAAGCATTCGGATTTGCCAAATCCATGAAAACCATCGGAACTATCGCAGGAACATCCATCGCTGTGCTCATAATGTATCTCTCCAACGGAAATTATTCCATACTCTTCAAAGCCGCATGTGTCCCTGCCCTGGTGGCCATTCTCCCCATCCTGAAAATAAAAGAACCCCATAATAACGTTTTTTTTTCAAAAAAATTCCAGAACCCATTTCAAAAAAAATACCTCCTGTCGCTGGATTCTAAATTTTTCACGCTGATGGCATTCGCGTTTTTCTGCGAACTTGGACATTTCGGAGAATCATTGATAACCATAGAAGCTAGCCGATTCATTTCACCATCTATGGCCGGCATAACCACAGCCTTCATGGGCCTAGGACAAGTAATATTCGCCTATCCCATGGGACTACTGGCAGATAATTTCGGGAAATGTAGACTAATAAAAATTTGCCTTTTTCTGGCCGGAATATCCTACATTTTGACAGCAATTTCAGATAACTGCTGCGTTTTTTTCGCTTCCGTTGTAATACTATGCGGACAACACGCCTCCATACAAGCGATATTTTTATCAATGATCAACAAAGACATAAATAAAAAATTGCGGGGCACCGCCATCGGGATATTCTATTGCGCCATCGGCGGCTCCTACATGATATCCGCTGAAATCTGCGGCATAATATGCGAAAAATTCAGATACGAATATGCATTTTTGTATAGTTCGCTCGTATGCTTCATCTGTTTTTTTCTTTGCCAATATCTATATAAATTTAAATAATCGTAATACAATCGAGATAATATAAAAAAATTTAATATACCTATTGCAGATTGATTAAAATTTTAGTAAAAACGAAGAATGAGCTGGTGAGAATCGAAATTTTTTTCGAGAGGGCTGGAAGAATAAAATAATTCGTTCCTAATAGGACAAACTTCACTCCAACATTCCGAAATAAATAGCTGAATATCAACTGCTCTAGAAAGTAACATAAGTGGGTTATTGAAAACGTTGTTCGCAGAATTAGAGCGTATTATCTATGTTCTGTCGTAGGTTTTCAAAATAATTTGTCACACAATTATATAAATATATGTGTGACAATGGCTGTTCAATAAAGATCGTACCTTTGTTGGACATGTTTTTTTTTATGGTTTTGGTAGTAGGTGTAAGAATGTCTTTAGATTATAATATCGATAAAATAAAAAAAGTATCCAAAAATTTAGACGCTTTTATAGGAAATAAAATAAAATTTCGTAGGTCCATGTTGAGTATAAGTCAAGATAAGCTTGGATCTTATCTTGGCGTGACATTTCAGCAAATTCAAAAATATGAGAAAGGCGCAAACAGAGTCAGTGCCAGTATGTTGTATCGTATCGCGAATTTTCTAGATGTCAATATGTCGTTTTTTACGGACGGCTTCGATAATCCGTCAAAAATATTAAACGATGAAAATCATCCGATCTACAACATTGATATAAGCAAAAAAAAGGAATCCATCGACCTTTTGAAAGCTTATTACAAAATTAAAGATCCGTCTGTGAGAAAAAAAATATTAAAACTCATAAAGACGTTTTCTGTAACCGTGATTTAAAAACGGTTATATATATTTGTAGATTGTAATATCTGCAAATAATTTCACCTTGGGCGAATATCTTTCGCTCGGAAGGAAGGGGTGTCTCTTTTTATTTTGTACTAAATGGCAAGCTCTTCGCACTAAAATTTCATTTATAGTGGTGCGCTTCCAAATCGATACGCTAGCTCATCTGCAAAACAGATGTTCGCGTGCCGTTTATGTATCGTTTCCACACTGCGTTACCATACTAGACTGCGTTACCATACTAGAAAATATGTTCATGAATTTACAAACTCAGCGAAATCTCAATTTCTTCTTGCTGATATTAATAGCTTTTTTCCCGGTATTTTTTCGCTTTGCCGTTGCCATCCCATCTCACCATTAATTCAAGAGCAAAATAAAATTTTACAACATTAAAAATAATATTATTCCGTTTTTGATGATCTAATTAATGATTTTTTATAGCTAAAAATGCAGTTAATGTATTGAAAAATATGGGTATTTCAGATAACGCTTGCGTTTCATGAAAAAATATAGGATCATATTAATATTCAATAAAACATAATTAAATTTTAGATGGAGACGAAAATGCGAAATTTATTGAAGCATTTTGGTATAGGGAGAAAAACATCCAATGTTTTCTTTTCCTACCAAGGCGTAAGCGATCCCCAATGGACGCCATGCCGCTACGACACTATTTCCGAAAACGCTTTTCAGAAAAATGCCATTGCTTTTCGAGCAATTAACTTAATATCTCGGGGAATCGCTTCGATACCCATGAGCGTAAAAAATCACCACGATAAATCGGAAAATTTGGAATTGACGAATCTTTTAAATCGTCCAAACGAAAATCAGTCGCGAGGAATGTTTTTCGAGTCCCTGGTGAATTATTTGCTGATTTCTGGAAATGCGTTCATTTATTGGGGAGAAAACGGCGATTTAAACTGTCTTCGAACGGATCGAATCCGTGTCGTACCGAACGCGTCCAAAACAGCGGTCGAGTCCTACCAGTACGATGTTGATACTTCTACGTTTATTCTTTCCCGAAACGATATTTTGCACCTGAAATTATTCAATCCGCTCAATGATTGGTACGGATTGGGCCCACTGCAGGTGGCATCCAGATCCATCGACCAACATAACGCCATTTCGGATCATAACCTCGCCGTATTGCAAAATGGTGGGCGCCCTTCCGGATGTCTGATGGTAAAAAATGGTACGGAAAACCTCTCCGACGAACAACGAGAACAATTGCGGGAAGATATAAAAAATGCCTACGCCGGATCTTCCAATGCCGGAAAAATGATGGTGCTGGAAGGATGTTTCGAATGGAAAGAAATGGGATTTTCTCCCAAAGATTTGGATTTTAGCGGCGGAAAAAATATTAGCTCCCGCGAAATTGCATTGGCGCTCGGAGTGCCTCCATCTATGGTGGAGCTATGTGAAAATTCTAACTTCGGCAGCTATAAAGAGGCACGTCTGCACCTATGGGAGGACACAATTCTGCCAATTGGAGAACTAGTCCGACTGGAGCTAAGCAACTGGTTTTCGAAAAAAATTGGTACACCGGTGGAGATAGTCTTCAATTTAGATGCTATCCACGCTCTTACCTCAAAACGAGAAATATTGTGGCAGAAAATATCTGATGCAAATTTCCTAACCACCAATGAAAAAAGAGAAATCCTCGGCTTTCCTCCGCTGAACGAATCCGATGTGAAAAAAAACAAATAATGAAAACAAAAATGGAAACCAATAGCATGAAATTTTTAGCCACAAATACACAATTAAAAAAACAACTGCATAGTGAGATATCTTCTGCAGAAACAATACCGAATACCGCGCAGGACATGAATGAACTTGCCACCCATGAAGATCCCTATAGGAAATCCAGAGAAATTAATTGCGAAAAAAATCCACTGGGCAACCGCCTCCTAAAATCCCTGGAGGAAAATGGAGAGATCTCCGGCTACGCCAGTGTCTTTCGTGTGATCGATGGATACGGCGACAGCGTCGAAAAAGGAGCGTTTGTAAATTCCGTTCGTAAATTCAAAAACGGGAAAAAACCAAAATTACTCTGGCAACATAATGAAAATTTTCCCATCGGAGTCATAACAGACATTCACGAAGACGACTACGGTCTTTTTATAAAAGCACAACTGCTGTTTGAGATCCCAAAGGCAAAAGAAGTTTACGCCCTGCTAAAAAATAAAGCTCTCGATGGATTTTCCATTGGCTACAAAGTTAAAGACGAATATTTTGACAACAACGTGCATCGTCTGACGGATATCGAATTGCTGGAAGTGTCCGTCGTTACGTTTCCAGCCTGCGAAAAAGCCATCGTCACTGGCGTAAAAACAAACGTTCTCGCCAATAACCATAACATGCAAAAATGCCTGGAACTCATAAAAAATATCTCTCAAAAAATAAACCACGCAATAAAAGGAAAAATATAATGAACAAGGATTTTCAAAACGCCATCGAAGAATTAAATAATAACGTCGAAACCCTCTTGGCAAATAACGAAAAAGAATTAAACGCACTAAAAACAAAAATAACAAAAGGAGAAAAAAATATGCCACTACCACTATCAGAAAATTTAGAAAATAACTGCGATCAAAAGTGTAATTTTTCCGATTATATTCGCAAAGGAATCGATTCATTTTTGAAAAAATCGCTCAATGGCGTAAATGGAAACGAAGGCGGACATTTTGTGCCGGAAAAAATCGCAATGCAAATAGGAGATAGATTAAAATTTTTGTCACCGATGCGGTCTATTGCGAAAATTACCACCATATCGACAAATTCCCTGGACATGCTGGTGGATTCCAAAGATCCCGGAGCCGGCTGGGTGTCTGCAGAAACCACTTCCAGAGACGAAACAAATTCTCCGGAAATACAAAAAATTAAAATTCCAGTTCACGAAATTTATGCAAAACCAAAAGCAAGTCAACGACTCCTGGACGATGCTCAAATAAATGTCGAAGAATGGCTCATAAATAAAATTGCAGAAAAAATCGCCGCTCTCGAAAATTATGCCTTCACAAACGGAGACGGCGACGATAAGCCAAAAGGATTTCTACACTATACCTCAGAGCCGTCTTCCATCAGAGAATTTGGGAAATTGCAGCATTTCTGCAGCGGCGCCGATGGAAAATTTTCAGTCGACAACAATCCCATAGACATTCTGCTGAATATGGTATGTTCGCTAAAGCCGATCTATGTGAAAAACGCCCAATGGTTGATGTCCCGTTCTGCTTTTGCGGAAATTAGAAAATTAAAAAATTCAGATGGTACTTGTTTGTGGCAGCCATCGCTATCGGAATCTACTCCGTCAACATTGCTGGGATACCCGGTGATAATTAATGAAGATATGCCGAATCTTGTAAGTGGAACAGCGTCCGTTTCTGTCGCATTCGGAGATTTCCATTCCGGATACCAAATTGTCGATAGGCAAGGATTAAAAATATTGCGAGATCCATATACGTCCAAGCCGTTTGTAGAATTTTATGCCACCAAACGCACCGGCGGCGCCATCGTGGATTTCGATGCGCTAAAACTTTTGAAGTTTTCCATCAACTAATTGCTGAAAAATAAAAATGCCGCCAAAACTTCCGCCGCATAAAAAATAACGATTCCACCCAAATATTAGGAGAAATAAAATGGATTTGTGTCTGATTGAAGGTCCCCAAAGCGAAATAATTTCATTGAAGGAAGCCAAAAATTATCTTCATATAGATCATAATTTTGATGATGATCTTATATTAATGCTCATAAAATCTACGCGAGAAGCAATCGAGGCCATTACACAAAAAACGCTGCTACAGCAGACATGGAAATATACAATATATGGTGGCAATGCCCATATCGTAGCTGCTCCCAACGATAATTATCCATGTATGGCTAGAGGAAGTAATTTGCAAATTCCATTGCCGAAACCACCCATCATAAAAATTTTAAAAGTATCAGTAAATGACATAGACATAGAAGAACAATGTTACGCTTTGGATAAAACTAAATCAAAATTTTGTTTGTTACTTACGCTGAACAAATCTTTGCAACGTAGTAAATCGAAGATCATATCAATTTTATACAAAGCGGGCATTGCGGCAAATGCAGACAATGTTCCCTATACCATAAAATTGGCAAATTTGATGATGATGGCTAACTCCTATCAGGAAAGATATTCCTATTTGGATGGCAGTGTTGTATCTAATGGAGTGCGGCAGTTGCTTGCTCCGTTTTTGAATCTAAGAGTTTTTTAGAGGATAAAATGCAACCAAAATTATTCAATAAAAAAATAAAAATAGAAATTATTAAACAAAAATTGTCCAATGACAATATTTGGATTCCGGAATACGTTCTCTGGAACGAGTTGTGGGCTTCAGTCTCCATAAAATATATTTTCATTAAAAAAGTTTTATACTTTTTTATCATAAAATGGAGAAGATACTTCCCCAATAATTTTAGAGTCACAATGGATGACAAAATTTTTATGCCAACTCAAATTCCCATTGCGAATCCAACCAATGACTATGTTATGTTTCACGCTGAACAAATAACGAAAGGAGAATGAAAAAATGTTACCTTGGGATTTCGGCATCATAAATGCCATAAAAAAAGAATTGTGCACAGCGATATTTCCGCCAAATCCACCTGACGAATTTCGCAAAACACCGTATCTAATATTCGAGCTAAAAAATATCATTCACGGGAAAAATTTAATGTCTAGAGTAGAATTCGTCATAAGTATTGTGGACGACAAATGTGTGACCTCAGATAGTATGAAAATTATGAAATCCATTAGCAAAATAACCGCTCAGGAATTAACTCTGAGCCAAGGAAACTTCGCCATTGGATCCGCAAAAATAAAAATCGACTCCATCGAAAGTCGAAAAAATTTACTCATTTTGAATATGATCGCCATACTAAAACTAAAGGCCATATATGAAGACGGAGAAAGCAATGACTGACATCGCAATTATACAAAATATGAATTCAGAAGAAGAAAATGCAATGGATAAATTAGCAGAATATCTTGAATATATTTCCCGCACAACTCCCACAACAATGCCCGAATGGATGGACTAAATGAGTGAAACAAATTTAATACTTGGGATCGTAGGATTGCCTCCGGAAAGTGCGCGAAATTGCACTCAGGAACTGCATCCTATTCCCAACGGAGAATTTAAAAAATCCGTAAACGGCGATTTATTATTTTTGAAAGCTTCCGAAAATAAAAAATATAAAAGTATCATATCTTGTCGAGACGTAAATTTTCCGATCGTAGATGGTATCTGGATTGGATCGCAAATTAATGTGGGATGCATACAAAATTTATGGCAATCCATTGAAGCGGGACAACAAAAAATACGACTCATAAGGCCGATCGTAAAAGACTCCATAAATGTTATTAATGCCGCTGGAGATTCTATAAAATTTAATTTTAATGACGACAGCAACGAAGTCGAACTTTTTAAAAAATATAATGAAAAAATATTTGTTAATTTTCGTCCGTGGTTAATCATGACAGTGGTGGATTTTTCCTTCGAAACCAACGAATGGAATATGAAAGGCGCGTGGAGAATTGTGCTGGAAGAAGTATGATACTTCCCTGATATTATTTTTTGCCTTCTCGTTTATGGAGAACTCTTCTCTCGCTATAGGCTAAATACAAAGTACTAGGGACTAAAATTATGGCTCCGATTAGAACGTTTAATCCGGCGATTTCTCCAAAAAAGATAAATCCCATAAGCGCGGATAATAAAAATTCCACGTATCTGAACGGAGCCAACGCCGATAAATCCGCCGCTTCGAACGCGCGAAAAATAAAAAATTGCATTAGATTGGCGAAAAAACCTAGCAGCAGTAGCATGGATAATTCGAACAATGTCGGAGTTTTCCAAACGAAAATCGCAGGAATAAATGTTAGGAAGCTGCTTACAATGGCAAAATACAAAAGCATGGTGATGCGGTCATCTGTATCCAGCATTTTTTTGACCATGATATCTTGCAGTGCGAACAAAAATGCTGATGCAACTGGAATTATATATACAAATTTGAAAGAAAATGACGATCCACTATCATATAATGTTATGAACGCGAGTCCGAAAAAACCAACTAATGTGGAAGTCCATCTGACAGTATTTACTCGCTCTTTCAGAAAAAGTATTGATAAAACAACGATAAACAAAGGTATCGCCCACATAATTGTTATGATTTCAACCATGGGGATTTGCATTAGCGAATGGGTATAAAGGTAAAAAGCAATGGCCCCCAAAAACCCTCTCAAAACATTAAGTTGCCAATTGGATGTTTTGAAAATCACTGCGCCACGTACAACTATAAATGGTAAAATGGTTATAAGACTAAAAAAAAACCTGAAGAAAATAATTTCCGCAGAATCAAGTCGCTTTCCGATAAATTTTGCAATGACATCGTTGAAACAACCAGTCAACATCATGAGCAATAAGAAAAAAATGCCGTGATAATAATTTTTTTTGTTAGATCCAATAGACATAATTCACCATTTTATGTGTGCGCATACTACATTTTTTTTACGGAGAATAAAAGATGAAATTGATATTTGATTGGTGTTTTTCTTTTCACGAAGAAAAAAAATCCTGGCGTAGCGATGCAGAAATAATATCGCTGGAAATCGTGCATAGAGAATCCGGATTTGCTTCGGCAAAAGTCGTTGTGGCCATAACCGAGGCGTTGGCAACCAAAAAATATGCCAAAATCGCAATTCAAAAAGACGACAAAAATACAGAAATAATTTTTTCCGGAAGATTGGTATCTTTTCCGATCGGATTTGGTAATTCGTATTTAAAATTGGAATTTATTTCCGAACCGGATGATTATCAAAACCAATTGAATGATTTTTGTCGATTGAATTACGAACAATACAAAAATATCAATAAACATAAATTGTTGGATCATCCAATTAATTTCGATGGTTTGTTTTTCTCAACTAAAGATATGAATAATCCAACGGTTTTTTTGGAAGGAGATTGTAAAATTTTCTACTGGGATATGAAAAATGGAAAATTATCGTTATCGGATATCAATCACGGCGCAAAAAATTTTGAAATTAAAAGCAGCGACATCATACGAGACTCGCTAAAAGTGCGACTGTCTCGTGAACCTTACAAAAGCATAAACCTAAGTATCGGAACCAGTTGGCTGCGGCACGTCTACGACTGCATTAATTTATATCCGCTGATTGCCAAAAATTTCAAAAACTCCGTTGTGTGTTCCTATACTAACATTGGAGCAGCAATGAAAAATTTTTGCAAATTTTCAAAAAATACCGGATACGAACTAATAAGTAGTAGAATAAAAGAAATTTATCCAACGCAAAATAGACATTTTTTCCAAAATTTTTCGCTGGTATCTGCGGAATATATTATTGAAAAAAGCGAAACATTTCCGCAAAAGTTTGTGAGATTTAAAAAATTTTATTTCGATGGGCAAATACTCGTAAATTGGCATCATAAACAAAAAATAAACGAAAATGTAACGGTAAAAATTATAAATACAAAATCTAACGGCGGTCGAGAAAAAAATATTTATCTGAAACTTGGTCCATTGCAATTGCCAAAGGCGCAGCGAAAGTGGCTTAGCTTTTGGGAATATAATTGCGGTGAAAAAGTACTCTATTCTGGACAAATTTTCGAATGTCTAGCGGCTCATGTGGCGGAAGAAAAATTCGACGAAACAAAATGGCGATTAGTGGAAAAAATACCAGATGCATTAGCGGACGAAACAGCGTCTTCTTTTTTCGCTACGGATCGCGGAAAGAACGCAATTCGCTATGCGGTTCAGAAGGCAATTGCGCTTATAAATTATTCATCACGATATGTAGAAATTAATTTTAGTGTCTATGCCAAAAATTTTATAAGTGTAGCTTTGGACGATCAAATTACCATAATTGACGATAGATTTCCCTGTGGATCCATTTCTGGAAAAGTCACAAAAACTGCATTTTTTGCCGATTGCAATCATCGAATTTTAAACATTACGATCTGCTGCAATTTAGGCGGATTTTCGGAAATTCCCGTGGAAAAAACAAATGAATATTTCCAAAAATTATCCATTAATGATGAAGGGGAAAAAATAAACTCCCAAAATATAGTAACCCAAATATCCGTTGAAAATCTTCCGGAAGAGCAAGAGGCATGGCTGGCACAAATTAAAGCAAAAAGCGTAGCAGAACTAAAAGATGAATTGAGGAAACATCCCACCAAAATAAAAATAAAGTTGCATCCGCTGAGTACCTCAAAAGCCATTATAAAAAATCATAATATTCCTGATTTTTTAGTATAAGCAAGGAGAAAAACAATGTTTTTATCAAAAGGAATAAAATCAATATCCAACGTATATATTCGCGATTTTATTGACACTCCGGATACGGACGAAAATATAAAATCGCCGATTTTGCTTGAAACCGAATCTGACGATTGTCATGTAAAATTAGCGGACACTTGGCCGGAAAACATTACGCTAAATGCTCGTCTTGATAGCACAAAAATCACCGCATCGACATTGGTGGAACGCATCGAAAATGATAAAAGTCTTGGGAAAAGTGATATATATATGTCACCAGCAATTCATATGGATTCTGATGTAAAAAATCAATATTCTTTCTGCACAAAAGTCGCCGTTATTTTTGAAAATTCCGGCTCATATCTGCAGGAAAAAGCAAAAAACGTTTTCTTCCATAAATCTTTTGATAACTATGTCATGGATTTCGAAAAAAAAGATAATATCTTGTTTGAAAAAAAATTTCCCACGCTTCAGACTCCAATAGTCGAGAGATATAATTCCTCACTTGGCGGATTTTTACACGATAAAAATTCTTTGGAAAAGGCATCATACAAAATTTATCCCTACGGCGGATTTTATGAGTACGGTGGACATCCCAAAAGCATAGAACTGTGCGTTTTTCAGATTGCTCCGAACGCAAAAGCTACATCAATAGTAATTAGTAGAATAACGACGCTAATGGGCAGAGGAATAAATCCTTTTGCAAAGCAAATATTGAAAAATGGCACTCCATTTATCGGTCTGGAAAACGCTCCGGAAGATTATAAAACGAATCTATACGATGACATAAAAAACGGATTATGCAAAATAAAATTAACCAACATAACCACCGATACCTCCATACAATATAAAAGTACTGGATTGCTACATACACAAAATACAAATTTAATTATCATCAATTTTATACAAGGATAAAGTAAAATGAAGTTTACAAAACAAGACCTATACACATTAGCAAAAACAATCTATGGAGAAGCAAGAGGAGAATACTATTCCTATGGCATTTCATCTCTTATGGCAATTGCAAACGTCGTAGTAAATCGAAAAAATAAAAATTTTGCTCCAACAATTTGCGATGTTTGCTTGGCTCCGTATCAATTTTCCTGCTGGAATAAAAATGATCCCAACTACAAAATAATTACTGAAATAAGTAGTGATGCAATTTTTAAAAAATGTCAGGAAACAGCCGAAAATGTTTTAGCAGAAAAATGGCCAGATCTCACCGATGGCTGCGATCACTATCATCAAAAATGCATAAAACCACATTGGGCTGCTCATCTGCAACCTCGAAGAATATTCGGATCTCATTATTTTTATGAATTGAAAAAATAGAAAGAGAAAAACATGAAAAATATATTGGAAAGAATCGTGTTGGATTCCATTGATACCATCAAAGAAAAAGCTCTAGGTGAAACCGCACAAAAAAATAAAAATAACCATAATAACGACGACGAAATTAGCTCATTTGAAAAAAACGATGGTTTCTTGCCGAAAAATATTCCGGAGGATACTGCGAAAAAAAAGTGCTCCCAAAATTTTGAAAATAGCAAAACGAACGCACATATTTCCATGATCAACGCGTTTAACCGCAATAAAAGATTAAATATAATGGTGATCGGAGCTGCACTCGGATTGGTGTTTTGTTTGCTGATGCTCACCTCCTACAGTGGAGATTTACCCGGCGAAGTTGTGGGAATCGTCTCAACTATCTCGGGAATTTTCGGCGCATGTCTGAAAGACGCCTACAGTTTTGAATTCGGATCGTCCAGAGGAAGCAAAGACAAAGACGAAAAAATTTCATCTACCATACTAGAAAAAATAAAAATCTCGTAAATTTCACAATTTATTAATGTATAATTGCTAAAATGTGTAGTTGTATTGGTCGAGGACTGTGATGCACTACGCATTTTTTGTCATATTTTTGTTCCTAGAAAGCATTGGAGCTTCATGGGCTGCAATGAGTTTTGATACGTTCAGTTTGCATCCGAGAAATAAATTTGTGCTGCTCGGACATAATTTGTTGTTGCATCTAACCCACGATGACAGATACAATAATGAGCAAAAAATAACAATTAACAAATTGTTCGCGGAAAATCAAAAAATTCTGGAGGAAATTTTAGCGTTGCTAGCGGAAGATAATGAACGCAGCGACAGTCTCTCCCCGAAAACAGAACCAAACTATCAGGACTGGAATTTAAATGCGCAGGGCGGAAAAAAACAACTGGGGAAAAACTTTTTTCCAGGTTGGAACGATGGATTTTCTCCAAACTCCAGTTATCCGGATTGGTATTTAAATGCGCCGAGCGGGAAAAAACAATCTGGGGAAAATTCTTTTTTAGATTGGGACGATGAATTTTCTCCAAACTCCAGTTATCCGGATTGGTATTTAAACGCGCCGGGCTGGAAAAAACAATTGGGGGAAAATCCTTTTTCAGATTGGAGTGAGGAATTTTCTCCAAACTCCAGTTATCCGGATTGGTATTTAAATGTCTCACCCATGAAGAATAAACCTTTCAGCCAACAATTTTCGAACTGGGGAGAATTTTCTCCGGAGCTGAATTATCCGAACTGGAAGCTGAAAGTACAGTCTGCCAAGAAACCACCTCATGGGATATTTTCGGATTGGGAAGAAGAGGAAGGGCTTGTTGCAGAAGGCGAGCCGTCCAGTGTTGCAGAAGGAGGACCGTCCAGTGTCGCAGAAGGAGTGCCGTCCAGTGTCGCAGAAGGAGTGCCGTCCAGTGTCGCAGAAGGCGAGCCGTCCAGTGTCGCAGAAGGCGAGCCGTCCAGTGTCGAAGAAAGCGAGCCGTCCAGTGTCGAAGAAAGCGAGCCGTCAAGTGTCGAAGAAAGCGAACCGTCCAGTGTCGAAGAAAGCGAATCGTCCAGTGTCGAAGAAAGCGAGCCGTCAAGTGTCGAAGAAAGCGAGCCGTCAAGTGTCGAAGAAAGCGAGCCGTCAAGTGTTGCAGAAGGTAATTCTGGAAGTACCTCTCAAATCGCAGCAGGAAACGCTGGGAAAATTGAGCAGACGGGCGTTTCAAAAGTTAAGTTGATACATCAGGAAAACAATGTGCAAAATATCTCTCAAATCGCAGCAGGAAACGTTGGGAAAATTGAGCAGACGGGCGTTTCAAAAATTGAGTTGGTACCTCAGGAAAACAATGTGCAAAATATTTCCAATAAAAAACGTCGCGATGAAACACGATTTGATACTGGATACGACGGCCATAACAACGACGAAAGATCAAACCAAGCTCAGAACGGCTACAGAGATAATAATACAAGACAAAATAAAAATCTCGGTGATAAAGCTGGATTCAATATTAATATATTAGATAGCAATCGAAATAACTACCGGAACAACGACATGGAATCAAATAGAAACGAAAGTGGCCGAAACAACGAAGAACGATTCGATAGCAATGGACTGGCCAGCGATCGGAACAATGACAAAAAATCAGGCCGAGACAACGATGATCATAATAATGACCAAAAATCAGATCGAGACAACGACGATAATAATAATGACCAAAAATTAGATCAAAACGACGGTGATAAGAATAATGATGAAAAATCAGATCGAAATGGAAATAATGAAGAACGATTCGACAGTGGCGGATTAGACGATGACAAGAACAATGATAAAAAATCAGACCAAAACGATGATGGTAATAATGACCAAAAATTAGATCAAAACGACGATGGTAATAATGACCAAAAATCAGATCAAAACGACGATGGTAATAATGACCAAAAATCAGACCAAAGCGACGATAATAATAATGACCAAAAATCAGACCAAAGCGACGATAATAATAATGACCAAAAATCTGACCAAAGCGACGAGAATAATAATGACCAAAAATCAGAC